>JAMOPC010000047.1 GCA_027064845.1 Desulfurococcales archaeon
GGTATAAGCCCAAAAACAGCTGGTAGAATCCTAGTTACAATGACTAAGCTTGGCTACTTAGTTAAATGGAGCGATGGTGTTTACATGGTGCTAGATACAAATTATGCGGAAAACAAAGAAAATATCCATACACCTAGTTATTGGGAAAACAAATAAAAACCTGTAAGATAATCCCTTATTTCTCAATAATCTTATTATTCCCTATAATATATACGAGTAAATAGTATCGATAAAGCGATTTTACGGTGGTAATGAATGGGCTTAGGAATATCGCCTGCAGCAGCATATGACAGAGCAATAACAATATTCTCACCGGATGGCAGGATCTACCAAGTTGAATATGCTTTTGAATCCGTTAGGAGAGGCTGGACAACACTAGGAATAAAAGGTAAAGAAGGAGCCGTGGTAGTTGTCGAGAAAAGAAAAATATCACCATTAATAGATGATAAAGCTGTGCAAAAGATCTTTAAGATAGATGAACATATAGGAGCTAGTTTCGCGGGAATAGCAAGTGATGGCAGAGTGCTTGTGGATTATGCTAGAAAATTAGCGCTTGAGCATAGATTCTATTATGATGAACCGATTAGGGTAGAGTATTTAGCTAAACAAGTATGTGATGTAAAACAAGCATATACACAACATGCGGGGGTAAGACCTTTTGGAGTAGCCATAATATTCATAGGAGTAGACGATGACGGCCCCCAGCTCTACATGACCGAGCCTAGCGGAAGATATCTAAGCTACTATGCAGTAGCTATTGGTGAAAAAAGCAATAATGCTACAGAATTTCTAGAGAAAAACTACAAATACGAACTAAGCATACATGACACAATAAAACTAGGGATCTTAACGATAGTCAATGTTATGGATGGTAAACCTATACCAGAAAATATTGAAGCAGGTTATATCGATATTCAGACACAAAAGTTCAGAATAATGAAGCCAGACGAGATAAGAGAATATTTAGAAGAATTAGAAAAAGAGGGTAAGATAAAGAAATAATCTGTATAGCATTACATGTTTTTGACCTAAATTTGTAAAAGGTGATAATTTTTGAAAGAAAAGTACGTAATAGCCAGATATGAAACTAGAGGGCAAAAATTCGAAGTATTAGTAAATCCTGATCTAGCACTAATGGTTAGAGAAGGAAAACAAGTTAATTTAGATGATTTAGTCATTAGCGATTTTATATATAAAGATGCAAGAAAAGGACTAAAAGCCTCTCCCGAAAGTTTAAAGAGAGTATTTGGAACAGATGATGTTAAGAAAGTAGCTCTTGAAATAGTTAAGCGCGGCGAGATCCATTTAACCTCTGAGCAGAGGAGAAAACTCCTCGAGAATAAGAAGAAGCAAATAATAAACTTAATAGCGAAAAACGCTATTGATCCCAAAACGAAGTTGCCGATACCTCCTAAGAGAATAGAGCTTGCAATGGAGCAAGCACGTGTTTCAATTGATTTATTCAAAAGTCCTGAAGCTCAAATGGAAGAAATAGTGTCTAAAATATCCCGTATCATACCTATTAAGATCGCAAAGGCTTATTTATCGATAAGAATCCCGCCCCAATATAGTGGTAAGGCATATAAAGTATTGACAGGGTTAGCGGAAATTAAGAAAAGCAATTGGCTGAGCGATGGAAGTCTTTTGATTGAAGTAGAAATACCTGCAGGTATGCAAGAGGAGTTTATAGACAAGATTAATAAGGCGACACATGGCTCAGCCGTAGTAAAAATATTATATGTTAAATAGTATTTTGTAAGGTGAGCATAAGTGAGGCTCAGAATATTAGTAGCTGATAGACAAATAGTTAGGCCGGGAGACTTACTAGCTGAAATAGAAGATTCCACTGAGCACTTAGAGGAAAGAATCATTCCTGAAAAACACATCTATATAAAGGATAAGAAAATATACTCGGATACAATAGGTTTAGCTACAATAACAGATAATGATGTACATGTAATTCCCCTTGAAGGAGTATATTTTCCTAAGAAAGATGACATAGTAATAGGTCTCGTAGTAGGTGTTGGAATTACCAACTGGATAATCGATATACGGGCACCCTACAAAGCAATACTTAATGGATCAGAAGTTATTGAGGGATTTAACCCTATACAGCATAACTTAAGAGATTATTTAGACATAGGCGAGTACATCTTAGCAAAGATAACCATATTTGATCGTACACGTGACCCGATCCTTACTATAAAAGGTAAGGGTCTAGGCAAAATTACAGAAGGAGCAATAATAGAAGTAAAACCCAGCAGAATAGCGAGAATTATAGGTAAGAAAGGAAGCATGTTAAACCTACTCGTTACAAAAACAGGATGTAACATAATAGTTGCCCAGAACGGAGTAATATGGGCAAGATGTCCTGATAATAATAAATTAGACATACTAGTAAAAGCCATCAAGAGAATAGAGGAAAAAGCACATATGCGTGGATTAACGGAGGAAATAAGACTGTTTCTCGAAAAAGAATTAGAAGAAAAGAGGGAGAAGTGATGGAGAAACCCGTATTGATTAGAGAAGATGGATTAAGACATGATGGTAGAAAACCAGATGAGCTAAGACCTATAAAAATGGATGTAGGAATACTAAAGAATGCCGATGGATCAGCATATGTCGAATACGGAGGCACAAAGGTCATAGCAGCAGTTTATGGTCCTAGAGAAGTATATCCAAGACACTTAGCACTCCCCGATAGAGCATTAATAAGATGTCGTTACCATATGGCCCCATTCTCAACTAGTGATAGAAAAAGCCCTGCACCATCTAGAAGAGAAATAGAGTTATCAAAAGTTATAAGAGAAGCACTGGAAGCAGTAGTTTTTACAGAACTATATCCTAGGACAACAATAGACGTATTTATAGAAGTACTACAAGCAGATGGAGGAACGAGAACAGCTGGATTAACAGCTGCATCATTAGCATTAGCAGACGCAGGTATACCAATGAAAGATCTTGTTGCAGGTGTCGCGGTAGGTAAAGTAGATGGCGTGATCGTACTAGACATAGATGAAGTTGAAGATGAGTTCGGAGAAGCCGATATGCCCATAGGATATGCTGCGGGAATAGAAGAAATAGTTTTACTACAACTAAACGGCGTCTTAACAAGAGAAGAATTCGTTAAAGCATTAGAGCTCGCAAAGAAAGGAGCTGAGCAAATATATAAGTTAATGAAGGAAACTCTTCACAAAAAATACTTAAAAGTACTTAGTGAGTGAGGTAGGTAAACTATGTCATTAACCCCTACAAGACAACCCATAATACCTAAGATCAAGAGAGAGACTATCAAGAAACTAATCAAAAAAGGAGAAAGAATAGATGGTAGAAAACTAGAAGAATATAGACCGATCGAAATAATACTTAACCCCATACCAAAAGCTGAGGGCAGTGCATGGGTAAAACTAGGAAATACTATAGTAATGACGGGTATAAAACTAGAAGTAGGAACACCCTATAGTGATAGACCAAATGAAGGAGTATTACAAGTTCATGCCGAGTTTGTCCCGCTAGCCTCACCAACCTTCGAACCGGGACCACCAGACGAAAACGCTATAGAAACAGCAAGAGTTATCGATAGAAGCCTACGAGAACCTCGTGCTATAAGGCTTGAAGACCTAGTAATTATTCCCGGTAGAAAAGTATGGTTAGTATTCAACGACATATATCTCATAGACCATGATGGGAACATCATAGATGCTGGTATGTTATCTTCAATGCTTGCCCTTAACTTGGCCAAGATACCTAAGATAGTCAGCATCGAAGACGATAACGTAGTCATTGATAAAACGGTGAAAGAAACCCCATTACCTCTTAACTTGAACGTAGTAACAGTTACTATTGGCTTGATCGATGAAATACCTCTAGTAGATCCATTGCTTGAAGAAGAACTCGTAATTGATAGCAAGATCACAATAGCCTTTGACGAGAAAGGAAGAATTACTGGAATACAAAAAGCTGGGATGAAAGGAATAAGAACTCCGGTGCTCGATGAAGTAGTAGATATAGCATCGAAAAAAGCCAGCGAACTACATGAATTATTAAGAAAAGTGTTGAGTAACCCTGAAAACTATATGAAAACCTTAATATAGACCTATGTTTTATGAATCCTTTTGAACAAAAACGGTGATGCACATGGCTAGAGGGACTAAAGTCGTAGGTATTGCTGGAAGATATGGTGCAAGATATGGTTCAACATTAAGGAAGAAAATAAGAGACATACTTGAGAGAAGATATGCTCCACACATATGTCCATTCTGTGGTACAAAAGGTAAAGTCTACAGGATAAGCACAGGAATATGGGCATGCAAGAAATGTGGCGCAAAATGGGCTGGAGGAGCATATGTGCCGAGAACTGAGCTTAGCAGGTACTTTGGCAAGTATATTATCAGAGAATAAAATCATACATGCTGATATTTTATGCCCGGATTCCTCATAACAACATCTCATAAACCAAGTCAAAGAACACGCTCCTTTATAAAAGACCTTGCATCAATACTACCCGGTTCAACACATATTAATAGAGGAAAGAAAACTATTGAAGAACTCGGCTTGGAAGCATATAGGAGAGGCTACAAGTTTTTCATCATAATTGGTGAAAGAAAGGGAAACCCTTCACTTATGAGAATATATAAGATCTTTCCATATATGAAACCTCCTGAAATAAAACATGTAATGTCAGTAGTAATAAAGGGAATAACACTAAGCAGAGAAAATCCTGAAGCTTCAAAAGTCTATAACCCGGAGACCATAGGTATAAATTACGATAAATGTGAACAAGATCAATGCTTTAAATTAGCTGACTTATTTATAGAAGTGTTCCAAGACATAATCACAGCGAATCCAGATATAACAATTATGCTTATCGAGAAAAAAGATCGTATCTTGTTTAAAGCTGTTAATAAACTAGGAAAAACATGCGGACCCCTAATAAGGATCAAGGGTGTTAAATTTATTGAATAAATATGAATTAGTACTAAAACTCTTTACAGGATCAGCTAAAACAGCAGAATCAATATATAAAGCAATACTTCCAGATACTTATGATACTCCACCAGAATGTATTATAAATACAAAGACCGAAAACGAGTACTTATTTCTAGAAATAAGCTGTAAACGAATAAACCTTTTAAGAGCATTATATAATAGTTATTTTAGCGTAATATCAATGATATTACATGCATTAGAGGTGCTATGTGATGAGCCAACAAAGACTCCCACCAGAAGTACAACAAACACTAGCACAGTATCAAACTCTAAGAGAAAACTATGCTAAAATAGATGCTGAGCTGAAGCTTGTTGAAGCCGAGTTAACAGATATAGATAATATACTTGACACCCTAAAGAACATTGAAGGTGAAACAGAAGTATTTAAGCAAATAGGGCACATTCTTGTAAAGAAGTCTAAAGACGAAGTGATCAAAGAATTAGAAGAAAGAAAGGAAATACTAGGTATAAAGAAAGAAAAGTATAAGAAACAACTAGAAATTCTTGAAAAGCAAATTAATGAGTTGGAGAAAAAACTGAAAGATCTATTAGCTAAATACGGGATAACTATTGGTTAAAAAGACAAAGACCTTAAATCTGGATCTAAACAAGTTAGATGAAAAGACACTAACAAGTATTTTATCCAGAATTGAAAGCACACTAAAAGATTTTCTAGATAAAAAACTTCCTCCTAAAAGCGAATATGATTTAATTCTAAGCATTAGCAAGGAAGAAGACAAAATAACTCTCCTAATAGACGTAGGTATTAAGGGAGGATATAGCGATATATATGATTATGATACGATCATTGGTGATGCTATAAATGTTGCCAGAAAGGAATTTGAAAGAATTATTAAACAATATAAGAAAAACACAGAGAATACTTCTTAATTTGTCTGGGTTAAGAATAGGATTAATTACTCATAAAAATGCTGATCCTGATGCATTAGCTTCTATTTATGCATTGAAGGAGTTTCTTCGTGCTAGAAAAAATTACACATATTTGTTCTTTCCTGAAGGACTTAATTCTACTTCTAAGAACTTATTAGATAAACTTGGATTAGATATAGAATATTATGATACAAAGTATGGAGAATGCCTCAATCACATAATAGATTATTATATTATTGTTGACACAAGCAATTCTATTCAACTAGGAGATCTTAGCAAGTTTATTCATAATAAATGCATCGTCATAGATCATCATCACCCAGGAGACTTATCAAGAAAATGCTATTTTTCACTAGTAATAAGAACGACGAGTACTAGTGAATTACTGTATTTTTTACTTGAGAAAATATGGTATTTTTCACGTATTTCGGCAACACTATTACTGTCAGGTATATTGTATGATACTCGTAGATTTATCTATATAGATAAATACACGTTTTACGTGGTAAACGAATTAATAAATAAATACAACGCTGATTATGGCAAGGCTTTAGAAGGACTTCACAAAAAAATGGACTTATCGGAACGTATTGCAAGATTAAAAGGTGCACAAAGACTAGTATTAAAAAGATATAATGATATTATTATTGCTATTACACATGTTAGTGCATTTGAAGGAAGCGTTGCTCGTTCGCTAATAGAATTGGGTGCTGATGTTGCATTTGTTGTTTCCTCTAATAATAAACTACGCATTGTTGGTAGAGCAACAAAACTGTTTGTTGAGAAAACGGGCATTAGTCTTGGACGCGATGTCATGCCTATAATAGCTAAATTGATCAGTGGTGAGGGAGGAGGACATGATACTGCTGGTGTTGCTGAAGGAAGAGGTAGCTTGAAACAAGGAATTAGGATTGTTGAGAAAGTTTTGAGTAGTTTATTAAGCAACTATACCAAATAAGTTTTATAATGGTCTATCTATATTTCCCAGAATGAGAAAATAAACTATAAACATATATTTAATGAATGTAGATGTTTATGGTTAAGGGTTGATCTAATATGGTAAGATATAAACAAACAACTGAAATACTCAGAATAATGAAAAACCTTGAACAAGTAAGGAATATCGGTATAACAGCACACGTAGACCATGGAAAAACAACATTATCAGACAGCTTGCTGGCTGCAGCTGGTATTATTTCAGAAAAAATAGCTGGTGAGGCATTAGCTCTCGATTATCTAGACGTAGAGCAAAGAAGAGGAATTACAGTAAAATCCGCTAACATATCCCTTTTCCACGAATATAAGGGTAAACCATACGTTATCAACTTAATAGACACTCCTGGACACGTTGACTTCTCGGCAAAAACAACGCGTGCAATGAGAGTTATTGATGGAGCAATACTTGTCGTAGATGCTGTTGAGGGGGTAATGACGCAAACAGAAATGTATTTGAGAGCAGCATTAGAGGAGAGAGTTAGACCTGTACTATTCATTAACAAAGTTGATAGGCTAATTAAAGAATTAAGACTCACACCACAAGAAATACAACAAAGATTTGTCCAGATAATAAAAGAAGTTAACCAATTAATAGCAATGTATGCAGACAAGGAGTTTAAGAGCAAGTGGCAACTAGACCCTGCAAAAGGACAAGTAGCTTTCGGCTCAGCACGTGATAGGTGGGGATTCACTGTACCGATGGCTAAGGAGAGAGGGATCAAGTTCAGCGATATAGTAGAACTATATAAGAAAGGAAAAGAAGCTCTACCAGAACTACAAAAACTAGCTCCACTACACGAGGCAGTACTAGACATGGTAGTTAAATTCATACCAAATCCGCGTGAAGCACAAAAATACAGAATACCGAAGATATGGCATGGAGACTTAAACAGCGAGATCGGTAAAGCAATGCTAGAAGCTGATCCTAACGGACCTATAGTGATGCTAATAAACGACGTTAGAATAGACCCACATGCAGGACTAGTTGGAACAGGTAGAGTATTCTCAGGCACACTAAAGGCTGGCGAAGAAGTATGGCTAGTAAACGCTAGAATGAAACAAAAAGTCTTACAAGTAAGTCTCTATATGGGTCCATATAGAGAATTAGCAGATGAAATAGTTGCTGGAAACATAGCAGCAGTTCTAGGACTAGATAAGGCTAGAGCAGGTGAAACAGTTGTAGCAGTCGAGTATAAAGATGTAATGATACCATTCGAGAGATTAAGAATGATAAGCGAACCAGTAGTTACTGTAGCCATAGAGCCCAAGAATCCAAGAGATCTCCCCAAGCTTATCGAAGCACTCCATAAGTTAAGCATTGAGGACCCAAGCCTGATAGTTAGAATTAACGAAGAAACAGGAGAGTACCTACTAAGTGGTATGGGACCATTACACATCGAAATAGCACTAACATTCCTTAAAGAAAACTATGGACTAGACGTTGTAGCTTCACCACCAATAATAGTGTATCGTGAAAGCATTAGGGACAAGAGCAAGATATTCGAGGGCAAATCACCTAATAAGCACAACAAGCTATACATTAGCGTTGAACCTCTAGATGAGAAAACCATACAGTTAATACATGATGGAATAATTACTGAGGACATGGACGCAAAACAAAGAGCCAAGATCCTGCGTGAAGAAGCCGGATGGCCAGCTGACCAAGCAAGAAGAATATGGGCTATTGATGAAAACATAAACATATTCATAGACTTAACAACCGGTGTACAACACTTACGCGAAGTAAAAGATACGATCATTCAAGGATTCAGACTTGCAATGCGTGAAGGACCACTAGCCATGGAACCAGTCAGAGGTGTAAAAGTAATACTACACGATGCGATAATACATGAAGACCCAGCACACCGTGGTCCAGGACAAATATATCCTGCTGTAAGAAACGCCATCTATGCAGGAATGCTAACAGCTAGACCAACACTCCTAGAACCAATTCAAAAATTAGACATAAAAGCACCGATGGAATACCTTGGAAACATAACAACAATAATTACAAAGAAACGTGGAAAAATACTACAAGTACTACAACAAGGCCCAGTAGTCAGAATTATTGCTGAAATACCAGTAGCGGAAACATTTGACTTAGCAGAACAACTAAGAGGCGCGACAGCAGGCAAAGCTATATGGGGACAAGAATTCAGCAGATGGGCCCCAGTACCGGACTCCATGCTAATGGACCTAGTTAGAAAGATCAGAGAGAGAAAAGGACTAAAACCAGAACCACCAAAACCGGAAGACTTTATCGGATTCTAAAACCCCATATTTTTATAACAAAATAAACTTACATAATATATTAATATATTAAACAGCTATATTTCTAGGCTTAAACGGAATAAAAATCAAAGTAGCGGTAGTAATACAAGGTATTGCAGAGCATTAGCTGAAAGATTTTATGAATATAAAGACATTTTCCTTTAAACTTGACGCTGTAATCCCTTGTGCAGATAAATGGTCTAAGAAAATCCTAGAAGACTATGTTGATAATATTTTTGTATCAATAAGCTCAGATAATCTTACGAAAAACACTATGAATAATTAAATTGTCGTTAATATTATCGAAAGCTAAGACTTGATTGAAAGTTTTATTTTAACTCAGACATGAACATACGGATTACTGAGTACGCGTTGTTATAAGCAGCAACAGTGTTACTTTATTAGAAGTAGCAATTACTTATAAGAAGCCCATAATCATTTACTAGAATCCTGAATAGTATTCAGCAGCTACTTCTCAGGATGTCATATTCTTTGATGAGATTAGTGTTTAAATATTGTTTAATACCGTTCCGAATACGTTATTAGAAACTGTAAATAAAGCAAAGCTACCTCTAGATATTTAGAGAAGATGGAGCCAAAAAACTTGTCAAGCTTATACTTGAATCTAAAATATAGATAAACATAAAACAGGTGTCCTCATGATCAAGAAGAATGCTTATTGGTTTTGTCCGAAATGCGGGTTCAAGGAAAGTATATGGAGTAAATATTATTGGAGATGCCCAAGATGTGGGAATCCCTTAGATATAGAGTATGAAAAAATATTTGAACCAAAAGGTAATAGGTTTCTGCGATATTCTTCATACTATCCATTTAAACCAATTAAGACACGGGGAGAAGGCGGAACACCACTCATCATTGATGATGATGATGGAAGACATAAGTTACTCTATAAGCTAGAATACTTGAACCCCTCAGGAAGTTTTAAGGACCGTGGAACATTATTATCCATAACTTACGCGTATTTAATGAATTATAAAAGTGTAGTTGAAGATACCAGCGGTAATACTGGAATTTCGGTAACTCTCTACTCTAAGGTTTATGGTTTAAAAGCGACTATTATCATGCCATCATACGCTCCAAGCGGTAAGAAGAAACTAGTTAAGATACTGGGCGGTAGAATTGTAGAAGCACCTACAAGGACTGATGCAAGTAATATTGTTTTACAATATGTTAAGAACTCGTACTACGTAGCACATACATGGAACTACTTCTACATAATCGGGGCCTCCACTATATCTTTTGAGATCTTTGAAGAATACGGAGTACCTGACTATGTAGTTATACCAGTTGGTTCCGGTGGATTATTCTTAGGAATAGTTCGTGGATTCGAGTATTTGAAGAACATTGGAGTAATAAATAAGGTACCGGTACCTATTGCTGTCCAAGGATATAGTGTTCAGCCATTATATGAGAAAATTTATGGAGTGAAAAGAACAGGTGAAGAATCGGATCTAGCAGATGGTATACTCGTAGCTAGCCCCCCAAGAATAAATGACCTGATTTATTACTTGAATAAGTACCGAGGAAAAATAGTCCTAGTAGGTAATTCGGATATAAGAGAAGCACAAAAGGAATTATTCCAGAAGGGATTCATAGTAGAACCAACATCAGCAACAGTTTATGCTGCATATACTAAGATAAAAGAAGAACTACCTCCAAGCGATATCGTATTAGTGCTAACAGGTTCAGGACTAAAAACTCTTAATTAAACAAGCCCGCGGGCCACGGCCCCACGCACACCCCCACAGCCGATCCCGCTAGAGCCCTTCCATACCCTACCTCAGCCCCGGTGACCCATGAACGTCGACGGCCGGGGTTAGGTTGCTCCCTTCCGGGCCTGGCCGGGTTCCCCCGGTTAAGACGGTTAACCCCCTCCCTCCAGAGGGGGCTCCGTCACCGCCGACCCCATGGGGCGGGGGTCATTGGCGGGTATGGGGGTTAGCGGGGGCTTGTGGGGGTGTACGTGGTTCTTCTGGTTGCCAAGCCTTGACGGCTTGGCAACCCTACCCGTGGCCCGCGGGCATTATAATTTATTTAGCGAACACACTTATATATGGTGAGTTTTGAAGAAACATTATACAATAATTATCAGTATGGAATCGTTACTGCTAGTACGAGTAATAATACTCCTAGAACGTTTACTGCTAATCCTATTTTACGCCCGAAGAGTTCATACATTATTCTTCCACCATCACTTATGAAAAGAGGGGCTGCATTGATTAGTGATAAGCCTAGGTTAACAATATAGTTCCAATTAATTATATCAAAAATAGTTAGTGCTGGTGCTAATCCAATCGATGATATAATTGATAATTTAGGTATGGATCTAAGCCATACCCCTAACTTAGTAATATTACTTGGTTTCAATATATGTATTATACCAATAGTATTATTTGGATACAATACTTTGAGCTCCAACGTAGTTGTTTCATTGAGAGCAAGGTAATTATGTAGTGTGGTAAGCGTTGCCTTGGTATTATTGATTTCTAGTAGGATAGTGCCTGGCACTATTCCATATTTCTCTGCTAAACTATTTTGTTCAACATTTATAACGAGTAACCCGTATGTACTAGCCATACCTAATACTATAAACATGAACACAAGGGCAAGTATCAAGTTTGAAGCAGGACCAGCTGCTAAAGTAGCTATTTTAGCTTTTTTATTAGCTGTTGTAAGACTTTCTTCATCTATTTCGGTAAAAGCTATTGGTACAAAAAATATTATAGCAAACCCTATCGATCTAACCTTTATACCGTATGACCTAGCTGTATATGCATGGGATAATTCATGAACAAAGGCTGCTATTACAACAGCTAATATGAAATAAACAAGTTGCATACCAGTAATGTTTATCCCGGGAATCAAAAGCTGAGGAGCTACACCATATTTTAGATATCCAAGCTTGATTAATACACCAGAAATCATTGAATAGAAGAAAAAGAATATCGCTATAACATACAAGATCACAAATCCGATCGAAATCTTCTTAACAACTTCTACTTTTTTAATTTCTTTACTTTTCTTATATACAAGCACTAATCCATAATACAGCTTAAAACCTCTTGAAACAAAATAATCATGCTTAAAATAATAAATAGTGTTTATCACAAACCATCCAAACATTATTACGGCAAAAGTAAATAGTAATTGATTCATCGCTTAACCACCTGCAAATAGTAAATACTACTCAATATACAACTAATATTTTTGTTTCTCACCCATTTTTATCAACATTGTATATTATTTAACGCTTATAATTACATGGTTTTAAGGTATCAATAAAATCCAATATATCTGGTGAAAGATGTAGTTAATAATAAGTACACCCAAACCCACGGTGCACTTTAATGGTTAGAGAAAAAATTGTGAAACATCCAGAATTTAAGGAAATTGTGTATAATGAAAGAAGATGGAAAATCCTGCATTCGTTAAGAAAAGAAGCCTTAAAGATCCTCGAGGCGTTAGCTACTCGAGGGATCTATGGCATTGTTCATGGCAGCATAGCTAGAGGAGATGTATGGGAGGGAAGCGATATAGACATTTTTATACCCTATCAAGTCCCAAGCTACTTGATCGAGTATACTTTAGAAAATCATGGGTACAGAATATATAGTAGATATATAATCATAGCTACACCAACTAGTACTCCAAAAGCATATATAGTACTTGACGAAGAAGAAAGAAGAGTAGTAAGTTTTCCCCTTGCAAAGATGAAGCCTAGAGAATACGAATTCTACAAATTTGGTGGATTACTCGACATTAATGGTTTAAAAAAGAATTTGAGAGTGCCAGGTGTTGATAAACGTCTTGTATTCATAGAACCCACTCCAAAAGGACATAGAGAACAACCTGTTATTGGGTGGGAGCACTTTGTCGCTAATAAATTAGGCATTAGCATTGACACTGTATTAGAAAGAGTAAGGGTTCTTAGTAGGAGAGACGAAATTGGTAGAACAGGTGTTTTTGTAAAGTACGAGTTATCGCCTACAGAGTCTTTCGAGGAAGCATTAGAGAAGATTATTAGAGAAAACCCATTGATTAGGAGGTATTTGAAGAACAGATTATGATTAACATATCATTAGGTTTTCCTCTATATATTGTTTAACTCCATCCATTATCATTTCAACAGCTACAGACACTATTATCAAAGCCATAAACCTCCCTATGCCTTTCACAACACTTGGTTTCACATACTTTATAATTATATCAGAATATCTTAGCAAGATATATGTTGTAAAAGCCGCTGATAATCCTGAGAAGAGCACTATTACTGTATTCAGTATAGTAGGATTTAGAGAAGTTAGTAATAAGAGTGTAGTGATTGTCCCAGGACCTACTACTAAGGGGGTAGCTATTGGGACAACTGCTATATCTCTGGGCTCAACGCTTTTTGTCCTAGGCATTCCACCGAGCATGTCTAAGCCAATGGCTACTAATAGTATTCCTCCACCAACTCTTAGAGCTGATAATGATATCCCAAATACTGATAAAACATATGTTCCGAGAAGAGTGAATAATGCAACCAATATACACATAGCTATAAATGCTCTATCAACAATGCTTCTCCTAGTAACCGTGTCTAAAGCATCTGTTAAAGACAAGAACGTGGGTATTGCTGAAAATGGATTCATTATGGCAAATAATTGTATATAATAATTTATGAATGTAAATAATGCTTCAATCACTTCTCCTCGCCTTTAACAATATTTGTTGGTAATGAGTAGCGAAGCAAAGCTATAATACCACCAAGTCCATCGATTTCTATACCTGTATCGGTATTGTAGGGAACTATTATTATTTCAGCACCTCTCTTATATGCCTCATCTAGTACTTTATCTATTCTCTTACGAATATTTTCATCAAATGTTCTTAGAAACTTATCTAATACAACAAGCTTCTCAACAGCATTCATTTTAACTGCAAACTCTACATGATCTAGTCCATAAGCGATTCTTTCAGGTTCCTTTACTAATCTACGATAAAATTCTTCAAGAACCCCCCTTGCCTTGATAACAGATACTTCTTTCACAGCTTCTCTTACACTATCACGTCTTAATAATTCTCTAATACCACTTATTCCACCCATTGATACAGAATCAACGATTATGTTGATTTTCTTTGTTTTTAAATAGCTACTTATTAAGGAGTAGAGTCTACGTTGCAGATCTCCGGGACTAGCTATTACTACTATACTTGGATCGTTCTTTTCTACATAATAAATGATCTTTTTAGCTAATTCGTCAAAATATTCCCTTAGCTTCTTATCGAAAGATCTTGGATCTCTTTTTCCCGTTACGTTTGAATATATTTCCTCAAGGATCTTCAATCCTTGTTCAGATAGTAACGCTATTGCAGCTTCATCATAGTCTAGGGCTATCAATAATATCTTATACTTCTTAGAAGAAGCCTTTGTGATCATATCTAAGTAGTTTTTAGCCCAATACTCTTTCTGCAAAACTATAACCGTGCCTGGTTCTACATTTATAGTATGATGATGCCCTTTAACACCAAATCTTTCCGGACCCTCAACAACTATACCTCTGATTCTAAGTCTTTCAGTAAATGGTTGAAACTCGAGAGTCTTAACTCTTATAGTTAGAATCATTGGTATACGTCTACTTGACCCACCTTCTTCATGTTTTATATCCCTACTAGTTAAACCTGTGACTAGATCCCCGGGTTTGATAATGTTATATAGAATCCATAGATCGTCTTGATCCTCTGGCAGTAATTTGATGTATCCTTTCCTAAGATCCTTTTCCAATATCTTCAATTATCATACACCTTTTTCAACATAATTTATCTAACACTATGTATAAGTTATTAATATGGTGTGAGTTAGATTGATTATTGAGTTCTATTTCCTAGACAACAGTTACGAAGTGATAGGTAACGAGCCACATATTATTATTTGGGGTATTAAACGTGATGGTGAAAGAATAGTTCTTAGGGATCGTAGGTTTAGGCCATATTTCTACGCTATCCTAGATAATAACGTGGATTATGATAAGATAATGAAGCATATAAAGACTTCCTCAGATCCGAAATCGCCGATCATAAACATTGAGCTTGTTGAGAAAAAATATTTTGGAAAACCAGTCAAGGCATTCAAGATAACAACCGTTATACCAGAATATGTTAGGAAGTATCGTGAAAAAATACGCAATATTCCCGGCATCATAGATGTTGTTGAAGCAGATATTAGGTTTAGTATGAGATATATAATTGATCATGATTTGAAACCTTGTGGATGGCATGTTGCAGAAGTAAAAGAAATACCCAAGAAGCCAATATATCGTGTTGACCGTGAATACGAAGTAGTAGGCGATATAAAGCCTTTAGAAGACACAACTCCTCCAAAAGACTTGAGACTAATAGCTTTTGACATAGAAGTATATACAAAGACGGGTACTCCTAAACCAGAACGAGACCCTGTTATAATCATAGGAGTAATGAATGATAAGGAAGAGATAAAACAATTTCTAGCAAGTGACGATAAGAAAGATAAGAACACAATAATGGAATTTGTAAAATATGTACAAGAATATGACCCCGACATAATAGTGGGTTATAATAGTGATGGTTTCGACTGGCCATACTTAATTGATAGATCCAAGCATATTGGTGTTAAACTAGACCTTACACGACGTGTAGGAGCTATTCCAAAAACAAGCACATATGGACACATATCAGTGCCCGGCAGACTTAACTCGGACCTCTATTACTTTGCCGAAGAAATCCCTGAAGTTAAGATAAAGTCCTTGGAAAATGTAGCAGATTATCTTGGAGTAATGAAGAAAGATGAAAGAGTTTTAATAGAATACATTGATATACCTAAGTACTGGGACGATCCTTCTCTGAGACCAAAACTATTACAGTATAATATAGACGATGTTAAATCAACGTTTGGATTAGCTGATAAATTCATACCTTTCGCAATGCAATTATCAAACCTTACAGGTTTACCACTAGATCAGGTTGGTGCAGCTAGTGTTGGTTTCAGGCTTGAATGGTACTTAATGAGAGAAGCTTACAAATATGGTGAACTAGTCCCTAATCGTGTTGAGAGACCTGCCGAGAGTTATCGTGGAGCAGTAGTATTAAAACCGGTCAAAGGAGTTCATGAAAATATAGCTGTCCTCGACTTCTCAAGCATGTATCCCAATATCATGATCAAGTACAATGTTGGTCCAGACACGATAGTTAAAGATGAAAAATGTGATCCAGACAAACACTATATTGCACCCGAAGTAGGTCATTGTTTCAGAAAAGAACCACCGGGATTCTTTAAGAGAGTCCTAACCACGCTCCTACAACTCAGGAAATCTATAAAGGCTGAGATGAAGAAGTATCCTCCAACATCATATGAGTATAGAATACTTGATGAGAGACAAAAAGCTGTAAAAGTACTCGCAAATGCTACTTATGGTTACATGGGATGGGTTCACGCTAGATGGTATTGCAGAGAATGTGCAGAAGCAGTTACAGCTTGGGGTAGAAAAACGATAATGACAGCTATAGAGATTGCTAAGTCGTTAGGGCTACGTGTAATATATGGAGACACTGATTCATTATTCGTAACATATGATCCTGAAAAAGTAAACGAGCTCATAAAGCTTATACAGGAGAAACTAGGTTTTGAGATCAAAATAGACAAAGTATATAAAAGAGTATTCTTCACCGAAGCAAAGAAAAGATATGCTGGGCTCCTGGAAGATGGACGAATAGATATTGTAGGCTTCGAAGCAGTTAGAGGAGATTGGGCAGAAATAGCAAAAGAAGTACAAGAGAAAGTTACAGAGATACTATTAAAGAAGGGCAGCGTTAATGAAGCTATAGATTATGTTAAAAAAGTCATAGCTGATTTGAAGGCAGGAAAAATACCATTGGATAAACTAGTTATTTGGAAAACCTTGTCTAAACGAATTGAAGAATACAGTGTAGATGCTCCACACGTTGTTGCAGCTAAGAAGTTGTTAAAAGCAGGCATTAAAGTCAGTGTAAATGATAAAATAGGATATATTATCGTTAAAGGAGGAGGAAAGATCTCTTCAAGAGCTGAACCATATATCTTCGTGAAAGACCCTAAGATCATTGATACTGAGTACTATATTGAGCACCAAATAATACCTGCTGCTATGCGTATGCTAAGCTATTTCGGTGTCTCTGAAACACAGTTAAGAAGAGCTGCTGCAACAGCTGGTCAGAAAAGCTTATTTGAATTCTTTGGTGGTAAGAAGAAGTAGTTTAAACCCCTTTATTAAAAAACTACTCATAATAGGTCATTAAATGTTAGTAATAGAATGTCGTGAGGTTTATAAGTTATTCTCCCTATCCTAGCAGCTATGATTACTTTTACCTTCTTTTCTTCAGCCTTATCTATTAGTCTTTGAGTCGCGATTCCATCAAAGACTATTCCATATATTTCTCCTTGACTCTTATCTAATTCATTGATCAAGTCTCTTACAGGTATTCTATTTAATTGTTCCCACCTATTATTATAGAGTATTGCTTCTAGTGTTCCGTATAGGCTTTTGATATCATTTATTATCTTTGTTGGTATAGTTATTGTTTCTTCGATTTCTTTAATTTCTACAACTTGTGGTTTTGGTTTTTCAACTATTTTCTCAGGCTTTGCCTCAACAGGTTTTGGCAATGAAATTTCTTTTCTTAGTTTTTCCTGCACTGACAATAAGTATTGTGCTTCTTTGTTTCCTTGTTTTATTAATTGCTCGAGGTATTCTTTTACTGGGACAGCTTTTTCGAGTGCCTCGCGTATTTCTCTACCAGTTAGTTCCTCTACTTCTCTACCCTCAGGGGCTCTTGCTATATAATCTATTTTTACGCTTCTAAGCAGTTCTTTTAGAATGAGGTCTCCTCCATGATCGCCGTCTAGAAAAGCTATTATTTTCTTTTTCTTTGCTAATTCCTTGATTGTATTGGGTACCTTTCTTGCTCCTCCAATAGCTATGACGTTGCCGTAACCATATCTTAGTAAGTTAATTACATCGGCTCTTCCTTCTACTAGTATAATTGTGTCGCTTTTGTCAACGTCTGGACCTGAGGGGAGTTCTTCGGGTCCGTATTTTTGTGGTTCTGGTATTTTGAGTGCTTCTTGCATTTCCTTCAAGATCTCTCTTATGTCTGGTGCTTTTTCTCTACTCCATTTCCTCAAGATCTCTATTGCTCTATTAACAATCTTCTTTATCTTCTCTAGTCTAACGTCTATTATATCTACTACTTCTATTCTCGCATTATATGGTCCAACACGCTCTACACTTTCAATCATTGCTGCTATAAGGGCGGTTTCAAGCCTATCAAGATTGCTAGGAATAATTATTTCTCCTACTGTCTTACCTCCATGAATTCTCGTATTGACTTGTATTCTTCCAATTCTATTCTTTTCCTGAAGAGTTCTTAGATCAAATTGTTCTCCAAACAATCCTTCTGTTTGTCCGAATATCGCTCCAATGATGTCATGTTTTTCAACTACTCCATCAACTTCTATTCTTGCCTTGATCAAGTACTTTGCCACAATTTACACCTCCTCTACCACATTATTCGTGAGTAATTGTGAATTGATATTCTTATGGTAATCATGTATTATTCTAAGCATATGATTTCCTAACTATATTAAAGTATGTATGTATTAGCTTATCTAGTCTTTTCAAGTTATCTCTAATAATAAATGGTATAGTAGTTCTTGTGAATAGGTTTTCTGCGCTTACTATATTGGGTTTATCGGGTTATTTTTGCTTTTCTCAGTTCCTCTAATAATTCCTGTGCCTCACTATCTGATTCGATCTTTTTCCTTATGGGTTCGAGTAGTTTAATTAATGCATTTGCTGTAGCATTTTTCAAGTCTAGCGGGTGTATTTTTCCTTCTACATATAGTTTTTCTAGTTCTTCAATAGATTCTACGATTATTGTGCCACCGTACTTCTCAGGTCTTTCAATAACTAGTTTGAAACCCTTCTGTGGGAATAACAAGTACTTGTTTATCTCGATTATTGGGTTGAATTCTACTTGTCTAGGTGGACAATATGCTTTTCTTATTTTGCGCTTAATGTCCTCGGGCGAGTCGTGTACGAAAATAGCTGTTTCGGGCTTGCTCTTACTCATTTTAAACTCTGCGTATACTTCGTCTATTTCTGTTATTTCCATTCTCTTACCTGCGCCTTGTAAACCAGTGATTATTGGCGTATGGATTGCGACTGGTTTTTTCATCTTGAGTTTCTCGGCAATATCTCTTGCAAGCATATGTGCTTTTCTCTGGTCTGTTCCTCCTAGAGCTATGTCTAGGTCTAGATAAAATATGTCGGTGACTTGCATGAGTGGGTAAATTAGTTTTGAGAAATCTGTTTCTGCCTCACTACTTTTCCTACCCATGATCGTTAATGCTCTCTTTACTCTTGCAAGACTTACGTTCTTGGCAGCACGTATTAATATGCCCCAATATTCTTTGTCTGAAACAAGATCTTCTGCATCAATGAATTTTATTTTTGAAACATCTATGCCGAAACCTTCCATAACTTTCCTAACAAACCTAGCTGCTTTTCTAATAAGGTCAAGGTCTCCGCCAAGCTTATCGTTTATGTATGCGTGCCACGTTGCTTCTAAAACCATAAAGTCCACGCCAGCGTTTACTAAGTCTTTTACCTTGTTCATCCAGACAAGCCATCCAATATGGACTAAGCCGCTAGGCTCATAACCTATGTATCCTCTGGGTTTCTTCTTTTCTTCGAAAATCTTTTTCAGCTCTTCGACTGTGACTACTTCTACTGTGTTCGACACTATGTTTTCTACTATTTGTTCAATGTTCATTTACCACACCTTCATACTATGGATTAGCTGTTGTTTAATTTTATTATTTTTCTAAAAATAGTGTTGAACAAATATATAAATATAAAATAAGGCCCTTTAGGGAGTGTCCCCCACTACTAACACCCGTGGTCATCGAAGCCTCTTTGTCGGCACTCCTCCCACGGGCTCTTACTAGTGGGAGCGGGGCTGCTCCCCGGGCCCATAAAAATAAGTTGTTTAGGGATATGTAAATGTATCTCCTGGTTTTAATATGACTACTTTTGTAGGTGTTTGTTTCTCTACTAGCTTTTTGAACTCTTCTGGATCAGCTCTTATTGGTGGGAATGTGTTATAGTGCATTGGTATAGCTATTTTAGGTCTTATTAATTGTACTGCTTTAGCAGCTTCTCTAATACCCATTGTATAGTGACCACCTATTGGTAGGAAAGCTATGTCAGGCATATATAATTCGCCGATTAAGCTCATTTCCATGAATAAGCCAGTATCGCCTGCATGGTATAGTGTGATATCTTTTCCTCTTATCACTACTCCTGTTGGTGCTCCACGAGTACTACTATGAGTCGCTGGAGTTAACACAACATCAAGATCATCTATTTTAAGCCTACCACCTATGTTTCCATCGATAGATTCTACCCCCTGCTCCTTAGCATATAGCGCTATCTCGAATATACCAACTATTTTTGCTCCAGTTAGCTTAGCTATCTCAATAGCATTGCCCAAGTGGTCTCCATGATCGTGTGTTACGAAAATATAATCTACTTTCCTGTTCTTATAATCACTAACTTTTACAGGACTTAATGGGTTCTCAACCCAAGGATCTATAAGTATGTTTTTCTCGGAACCATCTAACCCAGTTAAGGTTATTTCAAATGCCGAATGTCCAAGATACTTTATGATCGCCATTTCTCCCACCTCTTATTCACCGATAATAATTCATAATTATATTATTACATATGGACGAATTATAGTTTAGTGTTTAGAGAACTATGGCTTTTTGTTTAAGGTAAAAGAATATTTCTCCCAACAAGTATATGATTTTGGATAAGAAAATATGATTCACTAAACGAGATGATCGATTGATGATGCTTGATTCTCAAGTAATAGATAAACTAATCAGAGCCGGTAGAATTGCTAAAGAAGTAAGGGAATTAGCTATTAGATATGCTAAGCCAGGCATGAAGCTTTTGGACCTAGCGGAATATGTTGAGAAGAAAATCATAGAGCTT
>JAMOPC010000048.1 GCA_027064845.1 Desulfurococcales archaeon
GTCTTTTGGCCTTATATGCTTCTTTTATGATCTCGAGGAATAGTTTACTAGCAATTTTATTTTCTCCAATAGTCTGGTAAAATCCGTTGCCAGCTAGGAACATTATTTTACTTAATTTCCTCAAAACATAATCGTGATCAGCCAGTTTTCAACACCTCATTCATATCTTGATTTTTCTCCTTGATATTTCCTCGCTTATTAATAGTATATCTCGCTTCCTCAAATATATTGGGAAATAATAACCTGGTTTTCTAGGCCTATATTTCGGGTTATATATGTTGTTTTTATCCACAAGAACAAAACCAATATCAATTATTTCTTGAAGCTCAGCTACGCTAGCATTCTTAATATATTCTCTGAATTTTTCCTCAAAACCTAATTCCTCTCTGAGATATTCATCCGTCACTGTATAACCACATATAAAACAAGTAGAATCAGGCATAACTGAGTAAAAACCGCATTTGGGGCATTTAACGGGAGAAGGTTGTCCGTATTTCTCCCAAACATATTTGAGATAATCAAGTAGATCAAAGAGCTTTTTCTTAACAAGTATCTTATACAAACGGGGGAGTTCTGGGATAATCATTTTTCCTCCATAATAAACAATGAATTCTAGCTGTTCATTCGTAAAGTCCTTCATATGTTCAAGCATTCTAGCAGCAATTATCATCCTAACGATATCTAAGTGACGATTAATTCTCTTCAAAATAGTATCCGTACTAGGCTTGTAAGATGAAGAAGTTATTACAATATCGAGTATTTCCCTAACAATTTTCTTGATTAACTCCTCCGGAATACCAAGTATATTTAAACCAAGAAAGTCACTAATAGTGTCCTTAAGCGAATCAGCTAACTTGTCTAGATCAAGTGCCTTCTTTTTCCTGCTTCTCTTCTTCTTTGGCTTAACCTGGGTAGAAACACTCGTGGTTTCACTTGTTTTCTCGTCAGCCTCCATTTTCTTTGTTTTCCTTCTTCGTCTCCCTATTGCAATCACCCCACCCGATAAATATACTACATACCGCTATAAAATGAGCTAAAGTACAATAAAACAAGTAAACGAAACGAAAATATCTAAAACAATGCTTTGCTCAAATATTCTCATCAAAATACGTGAAGTTCTCGTTTTCCTCAATATATTTTGAGATCAAGTAGCTTAAAACTATTCTTGCAAGGTTTTTATGTCTTAGAAAAGTTCTAAGTAGTTTCTCAAACCTAGCGGGATCATAATCCCCATTAAGGTTCTCATCTATGAGCGTATCAATTATATATTCGAGAATGTCTTCGTATTCTGCCGAAATATCTACTTTATCTGAGTAGTATTCTTCAATTACCTCTTCAATCAAGTCGCCAAGGTATTGTTCAGTTAGGTCCGCGAAATACTCAAGTAAGGCTGATTCGTTATCCACGCCTAAACACACCACATTTTTTCTGGGAATTCATTACTTTTACATCCTTTTATAAACTGACCCCCTTATTTTCACTTATAAAAATATTTCGATATGGAAAAGAATATTACTTATTTAAAAATATGATTATTCTGAGGAGGTTAGTTTCGGTGGCGGGTCTCTCACCGATTTATAGATGGGCAAAACCACTTAGCTACGATATTGTGAAAAAAAGGTTTAACAAAGCAAAAATAATTATTTACGCAGACCCTTTTAGCGATGACAGTTTTAAGATCGCTTTTAGAGAAAAAAGTTTGTATATATACGGATACGACGACTATACCGGCGAAAGCTACTATACACAAATAAAACTATGGTTTAAAATAAAAGAGGTCAAAACAGTTTATAAGAACGGTATCTTAACGGTTTATGTAAAGGGTAAGAGGTTCTGGATTTTCTGACAATTCTATATGAGTTTAATAAATTGCTCTATATCGCTTAGATCGTCCTCCTTTCTGAAATACATATAGCTTCCTTGAACTAGTCCATAAGGTATTTTAGAAGTAAATATTGTTACTACTTTTCCCCCGTGATCTAGTTTGTAGCCATCTATTGCTTCATGTCCTCTTACAATATATTTAGTATTAGCTAATTGTAGCATCTTTCCAGTTAATTGTGGTCCATAGAGAATACCTGCTCCTCGGAAAGAATACTCATAGAGTACACTTGGGTTATTCAAGGGGTCGCTCCAAATGATCTCCTCTAACACCTGGTCATCAATTGCAGGATAACCAATATTGAATACTTCTTCAAAACATTTTGCTTCAACAACTTCAATAGGTACACCACCATGTAAGAACAAAATTTTTCCAGGAATCCTGGCAATTACTGGTATTTTCTGAAAGATCCTTAAGAACTTATAATATAAGTCCTTGCCCTCAACACCAAATCTTTGAATTAGATGTTCTGGAAAATCGTGTGGATAAGGAATAAGAAATGGTGGTGGTTCATGATTACCTCTTAGCAAGACGATATTCTCAGGAAACAAGTATTTTAGGAGTAAGACAGAAGCAATGACTTCTAATTGATAAGCTCCTCTATCTATATAATCACCGAGAAAAACTATTTTAACACCACTATACTCAGAGAGCTTTTCAATAAGTTGCTCCTTACTCATTATCTCTATGAAGGTTTCATAGTCTCCATGCAGATCTCCTATAACGTATACTTCATCATAGTCGAGTATTTCATAGTATCCAGGAGGCCTGTACCATAGAGATTCATAAGATGAACACAATTCTGAGAAAGCATTATTTATTAGCTCAACAGTTTTCTCTGGAGACTTTATATAGTTATATACCATCGATAAAAAATCATCCGTACCTATTTTCATGAATAATCCTCCACATCTAGAGTATTCTTCTTACAAGGTATATGTAGTAGTATGTATTTGAAAATTCTTCTAAAACAATACTATTATCCCAGATCTTCTCTGGGTCCACCCAGCAATGTATAACTAGAGAAACTGGTTGATAAGACAAGACGAATATTTGGTCAATTCCAATGATTAACTGGTTAGCAAACATTTCGTTTAGTAACTCCTCGACAAGAGTAAACGATGTCGAAATAATTCTCAAAATAGCATATTCGCGGGGCTTCTTCCTGTATAAGTATCTTTTGAAAACTATTTTCTCCCTAACATGGCTATAGTAATGATTTTTGAATACATCTAGAGCAAAAGTATTGATTGTTATTCTTTCAACTAATTTCATTAATCCATAATACTTCATTGGAGGATTAGTTAAAATAAAGAAAAGCCTTGCAATATAATCATCATATACATCGGCTGTTACATTGAAGTTTGAAGATCTTATTCCGTTTAAAACATATATTCTTTTATCTATGAAGTCTTCTATGGGTATAATAGTTTCTTTGATATAATCATAGTGAATTCTACATTTAGTGTAATCTATGGAATCAAGTCTTATAGGACCGCTTGACTCTTCACTATCCTTGTATTTCCTAGAAATATAGTATGCTATATACGTGGATCTACATATGGGGGAGAAAAATAATAGATCTGGAGCATAGAAGTTCTTATCCATAAAACATTTACTAAGAGGTGTTCTTTGTGTTGACTCGATAAAATAGATCCAAGTAGGATAAACGAGTTTATCCAAAAAGACATTATAGTATTCGAGAACATATCCGTGCTCATTTAATCTCCTAATCTTTCTTGACAAAAGAGACTGAGGCAGGCCTAGTAATGAAGATACTTCTTTCTGGGAAAACCCCATAGATGATAGCAGAGAATAATTCTTCGCAATATATTCATCGTTATTTATCAAACTCGCTACACCATAAACTAGTAAAAAGAATAAAGCAAGACTTGAATTAATAGTTAACCACTTTAATGAAGTGGTTTATCTCTAGCTGATTGTTTCAAGTGTTCTTTTGATCTTAGAGACTAGTTCTCTTGTTTCAAACATTGCTGAAGCAGATAGCTTTTCTTCGGTATCAACTACTCTATAACCAATATTTTCTAGTTTATCAGCAATATCTTCGAAACGACTAGTTTTCGCGCTTATATGTACTCTATGTTTGTCTCCGAGAAATCCTAGCCTTATAGTTATAATGGTTTTTTCATCACGAGAAACAGCATGAATCATATCGTATTTAATATTATTACCAAAGAGGTCTTTTTCATTCACTGTTTTTATCATCGTCTTGTACCCTTTCCTTCTGAGCTCTGAACGTACATTATTTGTTAACCTAGATAACCGTGTTTCATCAGTGGCTACCAATCTCCTCACCACCCATAGAATATGTGAATGGGCTCGGCAGCGGCCAAGGCTCAGCA
>JAMOPC010000049.1 GCA_027064845.1 Desulfurococcales archaeon
CGTGGCTTAGCATGCCGTGTGCCAAGTAGTATAATGCAGCGCTTATTGCTTTTCCATTCATCCACTCTGGCGCGCTTGCTGCGAATGGTGCCTTTGTGAATGGTACTCCTAGTTCTCTAGCTATTTCGTAGAGAACGAATAGTTCTCTTGTATTCTCCGGACATGGTCCTAGCGGTATTACGGGTGGTAAGTTATATATGGCTAGGAGCTTCTTTAGACCGTCACCTGCTTGTTTAAGAGCCTCTGGTTTTGCTAGTCCTGTCAACGCTACTGCCATCATTGAACATCCCATAGCAAATACGAGGACATCGTTTTCTATTAGTTTCTTCGCTATGTTGTAGTGGCTATAGTTGTGTTTTACTTTGGGGTTTGTACAGTGATGCATTACAACTACTCCTTTTACATCGCCACGCTTGATCGCATCGGCTATTGGTTTTAGGGATCCTCCGAATGCTTGTCTTAGCCCGTTTAGTGTTGGGTTTGTAGTGAACTCTGATACGTGGACGGGCTGATAGATCTTGTCCTTCTTCCTATTTGCATAGTTTTCGATAGCGAGCTTTACGATCTCCTTAGCTACTTCAGAAGCGTTCTCAGGAGTCATGGGCATATGTATTGCTCCCGGTAACCTAGCTACCGGGTCTACTATAACGATCTTTGTATGGTATTTCTTTGCTATCTCAACTATGTATGGATAGATACACTGATGGTCTACTACCATTACCTCTGTTAATCCAGTGATGATGGGTAGTTCTTGCATGATCATATTACCACTGGGTATTATGACAGCTATTCCCTTGGCACCAGCTTTCTTAGCCATCTCTACGAGTTCTGGGTCTTGTGCAGCCATTTTGATCTTTCCAGCAAATACCGGTAATACACGTATGAATATATTGACGTTCTCGGGCTTAATGATCCCTAGCCCGCTTTTTCCTTTGCCAGGAGCTTTGTCTCCTAATAGGATTTCATCCATTATAGTTGTCGTGAATGTTGCTAGTAATCCATCGGCTATGGCTAGCCTTATTGCTTGTTTAACCACGCTTATTGGGTCAGAATCAGTACCCATGTTAGACCTATAGTTTGCTTCGAAGAATTCTCTTGCTAAGCCTCTTGGCAATAAATCGTTCTTCTCCCATTTCTCAACAACATCTTCTGGTACGAACTTCAGTGCTGTAACTAGGGGTTCATCGGTTATCCTATTAATCTCTGTCTCCAATAATTCTACAAGCTTTGCTAATAGTTCGGTATCAGTTTCAGCCTTTATTCCGAGAATATCTGTTATCTCCTTGAGTCTACCAGGGTTTTTCAATCCATAAGCCTTAGTTGATCCCTCTGCTACTGCCTTTGCTGTCTTTAACATGATGAGTGCTTCTTGTAGCCTAGTTGCTACACCATGTGCTACTAGGTCTAAAAGATCCCTAGAAGCTATGAGGTCAGGTGTTGCTCCACAAGTACCTGTCTGGAAGCCGTAGCCAAATGGATCCACTCTACAAGGACCAGTATTACAGTGTCTACAACATACACCTGTTAATCCAAAACCACATTGTGGCTGCTGATACTGGAATCTATGCCATACAGTATCGATTTTCTCCATATCAGCTTTTCTAACTAATTCATTTACATCAGGAGTTATTGATACATACCCCCTTATCTTGAGGCCTATAAAGGGTTTTTCGGTCAAGAACTTACTCACCTCTCAAACCAGGATGAGGAACGAGTTTTCTTTAACAAGGTGTGAACAGGGTCTTCGGGTTCTCTCGAAAATAGAATATATGATTCAGCACCTTCTTTGCGGGACTCAAATACTTTCTCCATTATTGCTGCTTTTCTCTTCGCCATAACCTCCATCACGGTACCGTACATTAGTGCACCTGTTGGACAAGCTTCTACACATGCTGGCGGTTTATTGGATGCTCTCCTATCAGGGCATAGATCACATTTAATCATGATCTTATTGTACATGTCTAGTTCTGGTACGCCGAATGGACATGCTACTGCACATGTTAAACAACCAATACACTTCATTGGGTCAAGAATAACAGCGTCATCCTCATCTCTTCTCAGAGCTCTAGTTGGGCATACTTCTATACATGGTGCTTGTTCACAATGCCTACAATTCAGAGGTGCTGGTAGACCCAGGTCCCATATATAGACAACCTTAATCCTTGGTCGTGGTCTCGGTGTCTCCTTTATAGCATAGAATATCTGCTTACTCTGTGAATGCTCTATAGCACAAGCAATTTCACAGGATCGGCAGCCAACACAGCGCGTAGGATCAATAAAGACTATTGGCTTGTCAATCAAAGCCAATACTGTAACACCTAATTTAACCTGTTTATCGATGAACTCATTTTCTTGGTATTCCCTCGTTTTTAAATTAAGGAGTCCGTGATTTCAAGGAAATCAAGCCGGTTTCCAGATCTTGTAAAACGGTTATTGCTGATAGAATTTCGTGACGAGATCTATTGCTGACTCAATATACTTTCTCGGATCCATTACCGATGATGCAGCTGTTCCAGACACTTCATATATGATTGGTAATAATATCCCTACAAATATGACGAGAAATACGAGTATCCAAATAGATGTTTTCGTACTAATCCTGAACCTGTACTTAGCGATTTTCCTAGGTTTCTCGTTTAACAATGTATTAATTATTCTAAAGTATGCTACTGCAGCTATAGCGCTCGAAATAATGATTGCAGCAGCAGCTAATAGGTTTCCAGAAGTTACAGCAGCTGTTATTAAGAATAATTTGCTTGGAAAAGTACCTAGTGGAGGCATACCTGCTAATCCTAGCATTGCAATTATTGCTCCAGCACCTGCTGTTGGATAATATTTAGCGAACCCCATCAAGTCATTGATCTTTCTCGAACCAGCAGCCGCAACCAGTACTCCAATGGATAAGAAGGCGAGAGATTTTGATACTGAATGTGTTATGAAGTGATATATAGATGCTTGAACACCCGATTTAGTGCCGAGGCTTATGCCTATAACTATTAATGAAACATGCATAACGGTACTATAGGCTATGATACGCTTGATATCGTTCTCAATAAGCATCATGATAGCAGCATATATGGAACCGAACACGCTGATTAATAGGAGGAAATCCATGAATAGATCAACCGTTCCCGGAACCCTCAGTCCTACTCCAATGACTGTATAGTATAATCTGATCAATCCATAGAGACCCGCATTTACGACAAGACCAGACAATAAGGCTGATACTGGAGAAGGAGCTTCTGAGTGAGCATCCGGCAACCAGAAATGTAGTGGGAAAACAGCTGATTCAAATAAGAACGACCATGTGATCAAACCAATAATTAGCAATAAGGGCTCTATTAGAACAGTTGTATTTCCACTATACTTATCCATTAGAGTATGTAGTCCTAATACTTTAGCAGATAAGTCAGGGAAGCTCACGGTTCCGATATATGAGTAGATGAAGCCTATACCTACAAATAACAATAATCCAGCTAGACAAGCAACTATACCGTACTTGAGAGATGCTTCTACAGCTTCTCCCTTATCTTTATGATAAGCTACAAGACTATAAGCAGTTACAGCCATTAACTCGATCATCACGAATAAGTTGAACAGGTCACCAGTATAGAATACTCCTAGAAGCGCAGCATTCAGAAGCAATACTAATACATAGTATTGGTAAACACCCTTCTCGGTCTCTTCAAAATAGCCAATACTATAAATAACTACTAGTAAAACTATAGTTGCACTAACAAATCCAAGAATACTAGATAACTCGTCGACAATATAGACTATTCCCAATGGAGGGAACCAACCACCAGCACCATAGACGAGAGTATTACCAGAAAAAACTACCTCGTAGAAAACAGCAAAGGTTATCAACCAAGATGCTAAAGAGGTTAATAATCCTAACAGATCAAATATTTTCTTGTCCTTATATCTGATAGATAGTAAAGCTATGGATACAGCTCCAACAACACTGATTATAGGTGCTATCATAGGTGCTGGAGACTCCATAGATGATCACCCCTCAAAGATCTCCCTAATCCATTTATCAAACTTGGAAACAATTTCGCGCCAAGCCTTCATAGGGTCGAGAGAATATGCTTCAAGCCAGTGAACATAATATTTTTTCTCAGATGGATCTATGTCTACTACAACTGTTCCCGGAGTATTTGTTATAGAGTTAGCAATAGCGGTGATCGCGTAATCGCTCTTATAATCATAATCGATAACCACTATTCCCGGCTTATACCTC
>JAMOPC010000050.1 GCA_027064845.1 Desulfurococcales archaeon
CTACATGATTCTATTATAAGATCAGTTTCTATTAAGATAAAGAATTTAGAAGAGTGGGCCCGGGGGGATTCGAACCCCCGACCACCGGGTTATGAGCCCTCTCCCATGGTTATCCCCAATAGAAGGAGACATGGTAAACGCTCATCAGTTAACTACACTCCATTGAAATGCTTTGAGATAACTGAAAGGGTTATCCAAGACTTCTTTAAATGGCTTAAGAAAGACTATCCAGGCATGAAGCCTAAATCAATTAAACAATACGAGTACTACATACCGAAGCTGGTAGGGTTAACTCTCTGCAATAAGCGAGACGTGGATAAAGTCTTCAAGATACTGAAACTGAGCAAGCCAAGCTATGAAACCTTCTCTCGATTCCTAACATATATCGAGAAAAGATATGATGGATACGAAGACCTGGTCCTAAAGCTAAGGAAGGCAATGCCTAAGAAACCAAAAGCAAGAGAAGACACCTACATACCCCCTGATACAAAAGTTATTGAGCTAGGTAAATGCTTGGAGAAACAAGGGGAAATCTATGCAGCCATGTACAAGATACTAATCTATACTGGGTGTAGGGGAACCGAGGCCCGATACATCCTAGAACACATACACGAATTAAAAACCGTTAAACTAGACTATGGAGCTGTAAGAATACACCTACCACCAGAACTGCAGCGTGGATCCAAGAACGAGTTCGTGGTATATCTACCTATGAATGTATATAATGAATTATTGAGAATCAATACTAAGAACTTGCCTCACCAAGACACTATCGAGGATAAGTTCAGAGACTGTGGATTACCGCTCAAGTATCTGCGTAAATGGTTCCGTCAGAAACTAAAGCTGCTTAAAATAGATTCGGAGACCATTGAGGCATTCCAGGGAAGAGTAAAAACAATAGGTGGAAAACACTACACAGACTGGATCCCGATCCTAGATAAGGAATACCAACTGGTCCTAGACGAGATAACAAAATTCATCAGGTGATCATATGAGTATTGCTAGGCAAATCCTTTTCCTACGTAATGAGCTGGGGCTAAGCTATAGGCAGATCGCTAAACTAGTATATAATAGGAGTGATAGTAAAACCGTTCTAAAAGTCAATGGTATTTACAAGACATATATGCAGCGTTATAACGGTTCCAAAATCAGAGTTATAACGAAACCCGGTGTTATAACGGGGGACAACATAGCGGATACGATAAACTATTATCCGCTGGAAAAGATCCTCGAAGACCATACTATAGTATTTACCGGAGATCTCAGAGAAGAAAGAATCAAGCTGGCAAAGATGCTGAAATACATCAATAACGAAGATAAGCGTAGAGAAATCTATCGTAGAATAAACAAGGTAAAGCTTCTCGAACTAGTCTTTGCGGTTTACGATCTAATAGGGTTAAGTCGGCATGATAAGACCAGGATGTACTTATCAATGCTGTACTCTACGGCGAGAAAACTAGTTGAAAGAGTAGACCTTGACAGGGATGGCGTGAAGAGAACAAACAATAGCATCAAGTACTTGAACGGGGAAGCAGCAGCTTTTATCTACGTTGTTTATTTCACGGTACTACATAATACTCCATATAATCATCTACTAGACAGAGTAAACGAGATAATCTACTGCCTCATGTCTGAGAAACACAGATCCAAGAAAATAGAGAAAATCAAAGAAATAATCACCAAGAAATACAGCGATGTCTTGGCCACGGTTATTCTCCGCTTCTAGCCTTCTCCTATACGGGTGCATGTGAAGAAGTACTCAATAGCATACATTACTGCAGCAGTTCTAGACGATATTTACACGTTTTACATGGTCGGGATTAAACAAGCCCTAACCGAATTAAATCCCGCCAACAAAATAGTTGAACACAATCCCTGGGCCTACCTGGCTCTCCAAGCAGTAAAAGAACCACTCTGCATGCTTGTCTTGTTGCTTGTCTCTGTTTTGTTTTATTATTCATTTTATAGAATAAATAAAAGAGCAGCAGCTTTTGGCTCCAAGCTTATCCTAGTGTCAGGAATTCTCGCACGCTGGCTACCAGTAATCCATAACTTCTACGCCTACATAGTATGGGTGCAAACATGAAGGCCATATCCCCAGTTATAGCTACAGTCATAATAGTAGCTGTAGCGATAGCGATAAGTATTGCAGTAGCGTTATGGCTCACAGGACTAACATCAACATTCACAGGAGTAGAGAAACTCGAGATAATAAACGCTCATGCAACATATGATAGTCAAAACAATCAATGGAGTGTTGAAATAATAGTAAAGAACACGGGCACTAAACAGGCAACAATCGAGCACGTATATGTCAATGACAACGAGATAAGCTTCAACATAGATAAAAACCCGATAAACACGGGAGAAACAGCAAAGATAACTCTATCACTAAGCGGAAGCGGATACGATCACGGAGTAACAGTAAGCATAGTAGTAGTAACAGGTAGTGGTGGTCATTACCCTGTAACCATAACCCTGCCATAATTTTTTAACCCATCTACTTCTCCCAAGACTAGTCTTGAACTAGTTTGTCTTCAACGAATTAAGAGAAGGGATAACCGTGTTCAATACTATGTAGTTTTACCTAGGAGATTAATCGAGAAGCTTGGTTGGGAGAAGGGTGATGAACTAGTAGTTGAAGAGATTATTGTCAATGATAACGTGGTTACGAATAAGAAATGTATCGGTGTAATGATTTACCGTGTAAAGGATTATGAGGAGTCAAGTAAACTCCCTAATGCTGTCTCAATTCATTTTTCTACTTAATACCCATAGAGTCCAGGGTATCCCCTTCTTTTTCTCGGGGATGTACTATGAGTAGAGCCTTGATACTATTCATAACTATACTATTAGTGATAGGCTCAGTTATTCCAATAGTACACGGCAGTGCCTATGGCTATCTAGCAATAAAAGACTATTTAGGCAAAACATGGACGATGGATGACGTAAACAAGATAATAAACTATGAATTCACAACACCAGATGGAGAAAAGAAATCGTTAGCAGACTATTTCTGGATCGTAATAGATGACAACACTACTAAGAAATACAACTTGAGAAACTTTACAGCTTCACCACTTGATGGTAAAACAGCCGTGATACCACTTAGCCCTGGAGACCATTATGTAGACATCTATTGGTTTGGCTATCACCAGAGACAGCTAGTCCACATAATTGAGAATCAGCACTATGTATTGAACCTAGAGACTGCTCCAGTTGTTCCTTTCAAGACTGCTGGAGAACCACCTGAGAGTGCCGAATGGGATCTAGCCTATTCCCCAGATGGATTAAAGATCCAGCGTAAAGATGGTAATGCCTACGTATTATTCAAATATAACACATCATACATTGAAGTTGGTTGGCTTGATAAAGACCTTGGTGGATGGAACTACCAGGACTTAGATATATACATTGATACTAGTTACCAGTACAAGTTTCATGTAAAAGACCCTGCTAGCCCAACATATTATGAGGAAGGAACGGGGAGTTTCTTATGGCTTAGCTGGGATGTGTATAAGGTTGAAGAAGTAGTTAAGTGGAATAAGACTGGAGAGATCCTGCATGTATCGTATATTGTAACTATTGCGGAGAACCAAGCATTGTTGAAAGCACATGATGAGTTCTGGGCTGCTGCAGCGGAGAAAATAATTGCTCTCAGTCAAGAATTTATTGACCCGATAACTGGTACTATAATGAATATTAGGAGCTGGATAGACTTCGTACACTCAGCCTACGACACCTATATGGGCGAATTCTATGCTAGTAAGTACCAGAAAACAATATTGTTGATCTGGGAAGTATTTGCCACGCCTACACAAGTAGTGGTTCTAGCCCACGCCTATGATGTCCGATCTGATGGAACAGTTGTTAAGAAACCAATAACTAGTGCTAATGCTTTCACGATCAATAATAGATTAGTATATATAAGGATGCTTCAAGGCGGATATGTTTTCCAGCAGTATGCATATGTAGATCTTTCAGGTGTAAGTGATTATTCAATAAGCAATTCGTATAATTTCAGGATTGTTAAGGATCCAGTTTATGGTGAGCTAGGAATACTTGCGTTACCGACTTTGAGGAGAATTCACGTTGATGATTTAAGCATGTATGATTATGTGCTATGGTATTCATTCAGTAAACCATTGACATGGAAACTTATCATTGGTTTTGATAATGATGAGAAAGCCAGTGCGTTCAAGAATGCTTTGGACAGTAACGGCATATCTTATACAGTTGATGCGACGGGAAAAATATTCACTTTTACAGCTGGTTCTGGAACACTAATAATTAACGAGTTTGAAAATATAGAGAGACTAATACCTATTAATAGTTCTGGATATATACAGTTCTGGATCGATCCCGTTGCTGGGGATAATGGGATTACTGGATGGTTAAAGCTATACTATGCAGTAATGCCTAAACTTACTATACCTGATACATCATTGCTGAAGGATGGTTATACTACTGTTAGTAGAGCCTACGGTGTAAGAGTATATACTACCATGTATAAAGAGGATCAAGACGTCTATATGCTAGGATACTATTTGCTCGGAAACGATCCGCCGCCAAGCCATATAATGAGGGACGTGTATTATGATGTTGAACAAGATGTAATGCATTACGTATATACTATTATATCAGCTGACGCATACGGACAAGACATAACACAGGAAACGGGCTCAACAAGAGTAATTTCACAAGATCTATATATAGAAGCTATATCAATAGGAAATGTACAATTTGGTATAAAAGTATACTATGATAGAGTTTATTATCAGCTACCAACTCTTTCATCCGACGAGCATGCATTCTTACATATTGTGTTGAAGAACGGGACAGTAATAAAAGTATTTGACGGCGTCCAAAATGACCCATCTGGAACAATTTATTACTCTGATTATGGCATAACGTTTGAGGATATACTATACATTATATCATATGTCGAGAATCTTGGTAGTTATGAGGGCGTACAAATAGTATATTCTGATGGTACAACAGGCGTTACCAAATGGGGGAATGGCTATTATCTTAAACAGCAGAACCCACCACGTCTAGAATATTCGTTAAACATAACACCTACAATCAGGTTGCTAGAAAACGTAACATTTGCACTGTTCAACTACAACAAGATGGAGTTCCTAAACCTAGCCCCAGACATAATACAGTATCTCTTAGCTGTTCCACCACTCCCAGGCTATGGAACACCAGTTATTGACTGGGCTAATGTACAAGTACTAACAGTTAATCTAACAAGACCCTATGAGCTTTATTGGTGGAAAAACGACACATACGAATGGGTAAAGGTATGGCCAGACTATGACAGCAACACTACAACATACTATATCAAGCGGGCAAGCGACAACTTGACAATAGAGACACTACCGAATGGAACCATATCCGATTACTTCTACAAACTAACATATCTTGACAACAACGAGAGCTATACTGGTTATTTCAAGAACGATAATGGGACACTAAAACTAATAGCTGTAAGCGTGAAATGGAGTCTATCACCACAAGAACTACAACTACTACTCCAGCAGATACAGCTTAAGGGAATATATGATAAATGGCTTGAGCAATGGAATAAGGTAGCAAAACAACTAGGACTAATTACAGAGCAGCTAAGCAATATAGCATCAGGTATAGCTGGGGCTTGGGACTGGCTGAATCGTAACTGGAAATGGGTCCTAGTAGGTATTGCTGGATTATTCTTATTAATGGCACTAATTACCAGGAATACGAGCAAAGTCGTAATAGCTGGTAGGTTTAGATAAGTATTAAGCCTATACTAGTTCTTTTTTAACCCATAACCCCTTTGTTTTTCCCTTCTTTTGTCTGGGGTAAGGTATGAGGTACCTAATGTTATCCTTGCCTGTGGTCCTTATACTAGTAATGGTTAGTGTAGCGGTATACGGGGCAACCTACACGGTAACTATTACTGTCAATGAGAACGAGGTACCTATAAGCGGGGCTATTGTCGAGGTCTATGATACTAATAATACATTAGTCACCAACGGGACAACTGATACTAATGGAACTGTATCACTTAACTTAACGGATGGTAGCTATACTGTGAAGGTAATATACAATAATAAAACCTATACTTACAATATAACCGTTGACGCTAACCATACCAGCTTCTCATTCGATATTGGCACGTCAAACATAACCGTTACTACTCCAGCTATAAACACTACTGGTATAACAGACAAGATCAAGGACTGGTGGAACGGTTTATCCACGATACAGAGGATCGCTGTCATTATTGGTGGATTAATAGTATTACTGATCATTTTGAAGAGATAATCCCTATAATGTATCGGGGGGTATGGGTATGAGTCGTTTCACAGATACTGGTTGGCTAGTAATACTAATGCTAATAGTATTTGGAGCAATAGGATCAGTAATCGCCGTACAACAAGGCTGGTTGACAAGCGACCAGATAGCTAAATATGGAATGTGGACAATAATAGGACTAATAGCACTCTACTTATTCGCTGGAAGAGTTACAAGAACAAAATGGGACGACATAATAGTAAGCTATCTATTACTGCTAAGCATTGGCGGATTCACGGGAACATGGCTGGTTGACCACGGCTATGTAACACAGGGATACTTACTAATGGGTGGAATGGGGCTAATATTCATAATTTTATTAGCAATATATAGCAAAACAGGATACGCCAAGGTAGGCAGAAGATTCGAGTAAACAAGCCCATACATTATAAACAATAATAATATTTTTTCGAACCACCCCCTCATCCCCCCTTCTATTCTCGGGGATAGGATTGGGTAGAAGGAAATCAAGATTCAATGATCCAGTATCCTTCGGGTTCACAATGTTATTACTCGTACTCATACTAGTATTGAAAAACATAATAGTCATGACAATCAAGGGATCCATGCTGACCCTGAAAGAAATAGTGTTGCTTGCAACAGTTGACGTATTATTCATGTTCTTCATAGCATCGCTACTATCAAGATCACATGGTGTTACAACAATAGACGGTGATTAATCTTGAGCTGGCGAAGAAGGAATAGCCCCTTCCTAAAATGGTGGATAAAAAAATGCCCCGAAGATCCAGATCTGGAAAGCACAAAAGAACTGGTGGAAAGTCTTCGAAAAACCCGCCAAAAGTATACTTTGGTAAAGACTCGCATTATCAAGCTGTGAGAGATATAGGGAAGAAGGGTGTTGATACACCTAAGGAGCTACTCGAGATAGCTGCTGCACAGCTTGCTGACCTTGCCGATCTCAAAACAATAGATAATGATACTGGTAAACTGGTTAAATGGGTTCATTCCCCGAGAGAACTCAAAAAGCATAAAGAAGGCGTCCCATGGTCCGGTAGAGTATATGTTCTATGGCGTCTTTTCTACCACTTAAAGAGCATGGGTAAATTGAAGGGCAAAAAGGAGAAGGAAGTGGCTAAGAAGATAAAAATGATAAGTACTGCAGGCCACAAGATTATGGAGATCAGAAGCAAAGAACAAAGAATTAAACGTATCAAGCAAGTACTGAAGAAGGCTGGCTTCAAAGACTCTGAGATCAAGGAGCTGCTAGAGAAGACAAACTAATATAGTTTCCGTAAATTACTTGTTTTTTCTCCCTTCTCCTTGTTGGGTGAAGATAGTTGCCTTTTCCACCTTCTACTATGAAGGAGAAGCTTAAGTGGTGGCTTTTCCCATGGTTTCCTAGAAAATACTTAGTTTTGTATGACAAGGATGGGGAAACCTACGAGTATATAGATGACGAGATAAGATATCTTGTAAAGAGTGACAGTATAACATTGATTAAATGCAGGTATGGAAGTATAAGTAAAACCGTTGCAGTAATGGGACAAGATCCATTTGTCCATGCTAATATTTATAGTCCATCAGAGCTTTTCGGAAGATTCACAATGCAATGGACAATGGGTTTCGGTTTCTTGATTTACACTATTTTCATGATAGCTGCGTTCTTGAATTTCTTCAATGAATGGCTAATAATGCTGATGTTATCGATGGGTATCTACTTCATGGCAGTAAGCAAGATGAGGTTCCAGACTCCAAGTATTCAGTACGTCGTTCTTCACGAGTTTGGAGCAATAGAAGGATATTCGCTCTATGTTCCTGGGCCTCATCCACAATCAGCACTTACATTTAGCCAGGTATCCAGGCTTATCGGTAGAATGTATGATCCACAAATCAAGGATAAAGCTCTCAAAGAGTTATTGAAAGAAACCGAGGTCGCAAAAGAGATCATAAAAAGATTGTATGGAGTGATTGTAAGGATAGAGAGGCAGAGCGATAAGATATATGATAGTACCTATAGATTAGCTAATCTAATGGCTCACGATGTGCTCGAGGAAATTAATGAGAAAGCAGAAAAGATCATATCGAGGACTAAGAAGATCTGGATGGTATTGGCTATAGTTGCGTTCATCATAGGCTTAGCAATAGGCTACCTGGCCGGTGGGAGCATAGGGGTATCTGTTTCTCCAGGTGGCTAATATGCAGCTACCCTTATCCCTGAACATTATTGCTATTATCTTTGAGCTTATCCTATGGGTTCTCTTATTTCTCAAATTCAGTAAGGAGCTAAGCTATTACAAGGCTATGTTGTTCGCTGATTTCGTGATCACAACTATTGACTTCGTATTATTGTTCACGCCGCTGAGAACCACTATTCTCTATATACATGTTATTAATAAGAAAACAGGAAAAACAATAGCAGCAATACCCCTGACATTCGGCATGATCCTCTTGATTAAATCAGCCCTATTCTACCTAGGCCAAGAATTCCTGCCTGAGTGGATTAAGCAGCTTAGGACTCAGAGCCCCTTTGAAGAAACGGGGATAAGTAGTGGTCAAAGGGAAAGAACCCGTTTCTAGGATTAAGGCTCCTAAGCTTGATGAACAAACCAATATTGTTATTCAATTATTTAATATTCTCCTAGAAGCTGTTGCCAGGGATAGTGCGCAGTTCAGGAGAGATGTACAGGAAACATATGATAGGTTAATCAGTACCTTGGCGACATACGTTGATTTCGAATGCCTAGATCCTTATACAAGGTACTTGCTTGAAAGCAACTTGATGAGCGATATCATACTGAGTCATCTCGAATACCTAGATGAGTATAATAAAGAACCTAGTAACAAGGGTGACTGGCTCAGATTATCCGGTAGGACGAAAGCATTAATCGCAATAGCATTGTCGAGATGCAGTACTAAATCAACTATATCTTACCATAAGGAAATCAAGGCATTGAAGCCGGAAGGTGTCTAGGGATGGGTAGAGGGGAGTTCTATAGGTACTTTATGCCCGAGAAGAAACCGGATCATGTAGCGCTGCGTGTCTGTAATATCTATGGCTTTATGGAGACCGGTAAATCAGTGCTAAGCCGCAAGATAGGGGCCCGGATCGAGAAGAGATGCGAGGAAAAGAAATGGGGCTTCTTATTTATTGAGGCTAGGCGGCAGCAAGACGCGTTATTATGGATCGAGGAACATAAAGACGAGATCCGTGGACTCGACTATGTCATGCTACTCTACGATGATGCCGGTAGATTCTTTATGAGCCGTGAGGGTACAACGAAGGAGAGGAGACAGGTTCTCAAAGACTATATGGAGATACGCCATATCCTGGAACGTCATGGTTTTAGACAAGGCGTACTAGGCATATTATTCAATGTACAGTTCTACAGGCTCTTGGATAAGACAATGCGCAACGCACCAATGACTATATGGAAGAGCAGCGTAATAATGGATCCCGAGGATAAACGAGAATTCGTAATAAGAGTCGGTAGGAGATACTATTATTTCCTAAAAATAATAACCAAGGCAATGTTCATAGACGGGTACAAGCTGAAATACTCCGATATAAGGATTAGGAGCAGCGCTAAACGAGAAGAAATCTATCAATGGCTATACCAGTTCTTCATAAACTACAACATAGACCCAACCAAGGGAATTAATAGTGAGTTCGTGAAACGCTTCGCACTCGTCGAATTATTTGATGATAAGTTCATCATTGATACAGGCAATGATATCAGTACTCCGCAAAACTATGTAAAGATCGAATACATTGACGACAACAACGACATATTCACTCCCCGAGACATGGAAGAAAGAGACAAGATGGTTGCATTGTTCTATGCAGGTTACAGAATAGCAAGGTTCTTCCCAGACATGAAGAAGGACCAGCTACTAAAATATATGAGGAAAGGACTTGGAATAAGGATCATGAGCAAGAAATTCTATGACTTATCAAAAGAAGTAGATAATAGGATAGAATCTATGCTGGAAGAAGCACTATAATAGAAAATACTTATGTTATATATGCATTGAGAAGAGCGAAGCCAGAAGCATTCTTTCCCTTCCCTAATACGGGGAAACAATGAATCTAAAGTTATTACTAGTTTTATCCACAGTACTCATACTCATGATCAGCCAGCCATACATATACGCAGCCGAAACAACCACACCGATCAACGAGAGAGATATTACGATTATCGAGAAAAAAGTATGCTTCAATGTCTCTGTATCAGATCCTATAACTAACGAGACTGTTACAAAAACTATTTGTGTAGTTATAGCTTTCCACATTATGAATGCTAAGCCCTCAAATGATACTATAAATGTAGAGTTTCCAGTTACAATCCATGTAGGTAATAGGACTATTACAAAGAAAGTGATGGTTCCGTTAAAAATACTTGGAAAAGTTACTAGGATAGAAGTAAAGAGTGTATCAGGGACAGGTGAGGAGCAGACAGAGAACGTTATTATAGTGGCCCCGCAAGAAACAACTACTACTAAGACAACTACGGCCCATAAATTAACGACTACTACTCCTAAGACACCTATACATCGGGTAACGGCTACAAAGACAGTAACCATTACAAGGACAGTCACAAAGACACAAAGCAGCCTAGCTGCAGCAACAACCACAGCCACACCTAGGACCCCGTCCCAAGCTGCTAAAAACATAGACCCGTACACGGTCCTAGCAGTTGCAGTAGCTATTACGGGGGCTGGAGTAGCAGCATATACCATCAAGAAATCAAAGAGGGAAGAGAAGAAGGAAGAGAAAGAAGAGGCACGAAGACAAGAACAGGCTGCTGAGAGCGAGAAACAAGACTACATAGAAGCAATTAAGCTACTAAAACAAAAACTCGAGGAGAAACAAGGCGAGATAGAGAAGCTGAAGAAAAGCTTCCCATACGGCCTAGTGTGCCCAAGCTGCGGAAACAAAGTAAAACCAATAATAACAGAAGATAATAGATTATTATGCCCAATCTGCCATGCCGAGATAGGAAGAATAAAAGAAGACGGAACACTAGAACTTGATATTAAAGAGGGACAAAAAAGTCAAGAAAATCTAGAAGCCGATAAATAATAGCTTATACATAAATATCTTCAGAATATAACACCATGAAAATAGTTAAATTATACTAAGATAGAATTCGAGGTTATGATATTGAAAAAGATACGGGAAAAGGACCTTGTACCTTTCGTTGAAGAGTATTTTACTAAACAAGGCTACATGGTTTTCAAAGAACAATATATTGGTTTTGGAAGGGCTGATCTTGTTGCTATTACTTTAAATAACGATGAGGCTAAACGGAGAATGGAACATCATGTACCGCAAATACCTATAAGGACTTTTCTTAGAATGTTACGTATTATTGAGCGCAACGGCAGTATAGCTATTAATGATTTGGCTCGAAGTATGGGATACAGTAAATCTTATGTTAGAAGAATTATTTCTTATGTTAACCCATTATACTTAATTAACAGAAATGGTGTTGTTTCTTTACTTAATGGATATGTACCATATACAAATGAAGTTATAGCTATTGAAGTTAAGAAAAAAGATTGGAGAAACGGTCTTGTTCAAGCGGATCATTATCTAATAGCAGCTCATAAATCATATTTGGCTATTCCGGAAAAGACTTACCATAAAATACCGCCTGAAGTTATAGATTGGGCCCAAAACAATGGCATAGGCATCATTACAATAGGTACGAAAGGACGTATTGAAGAAAAAATACCAGCTAAAAAAATGGGTCCACGGATAAAAGCGTCTTATTACAGATTAATAGAATCTCTTTGGCCGAAAGTTTCTAGAATTCTTAACCATTTATCAATATAGTTACTATATATTTTATATTCATATTGTTTATTCTTTGAGAAAAAGTACTTACCCGCCACTTTTTCATTATATTGTTCTATAATCTCTTTAGCACCTTCAAGATCATTAATTAGTTTCTTGGAATTGTTGGAGTATTCCTTAGCCTCAATGTTCTTCCAATAGACATAATGAAGAGATAAATCATCATAATCGCTTTCTTCCGGCAATGACAGATAGTTTTCATCCTTATAATATTTGCATAATGGACATTCACATTGATAGATTTCCGGAAACAATTGTAGAAGCATTACAAACTTATAGTGAATTAGCTTATTAAACAACTTATAAGTATAGACATGTACTTCTACTTGCCCGATCTCAGATATACCTTCTATAAGCGATGGTTTTCGAGGTGTCCTTCTGATACACATACCGCTTATTATGGCGTCAACCCCTAAACTTAGTAACACTGTGCCGAATTCTGCGCTATGGACAAATACTTTTTTACCAGATCGTTTTAAACCTATTACAAGGCTAGCTAGATTGTGCAATATCCCATATGGACTTCTATACTCGTCTAAATCGTATGGTAATATCAAGTAACCATCAACATTCATTTGCGAATAATCACTTAATGCTTGCCTGATATTTTCCCCATTACTCAAAAACGAAACATCAACAGCAATAGGAGCAAGTATGGGATGATCGTATTTATCTATAGCATAGTTTATAGCTCTTAATGTCAATGAATACCAAGCATCAATGCTGGATGAAACGAAATAAGGCGGAATGAAATAAGTAGGATTAATAGTTCTATCGACAATATGTATCTTTGAAACTTCAAATACCTTATCGGTTAATCGTTCGATTTTAGTACTGATATTCATAGGAGTGAATATCTCGTCGTTAGATACTTCGTTTTCCTTGATACCAATAAGTTTATAAATGCGTTTTAATGTGGGAAATATTTGTCTAACACTACTATCTACTTGAAACGAATCGGTTCTAGGATCAACCAATAAGATAGAAGATGGATTTTTTTCTAACAACTCGATAACAGATCTTATATACGTTGTTCTTGCACTTAGTAATCTACGTATATCTAACATTAGGCCTTTTACATCAATATCATTATCAAATATTTTTTGTAATTTTTTGTCATCTTTAGCTATTAATCTCATATAAGGAATGTAGATACCCAATCACTACACCTATACATTGTAGTATCGTCAAATTATAAAAATATCAGCAATATAGGAAATTCGAGACTAATGATAGGAACATTTAAATAATACTTTCACTTAAGCCCCCGACGTAATTAAAGCTCTATTCAGAAAATAAGGGAAACACATTGAGCTGTAGCCAAGCCCAGCTAGTACTACTCATAGAATATATCGAGAGACAAGTAGACCACAAAATTAAGAAACTAGGCCTAAGCAAACAATGTAGACAACAAATACTACTCGAAATCGAGAAGATCAAGCAAACAATAATCGAATACGGAATAGAACAAATACAAAGAGAACTAGGATTATAATTCATAATTTATGTTGATTAAAAGTACTCAAAATTATCAAAGTGATGAAAAGAATATGAGGATGCTTATCAATAAATTAATATAGCCTTCCTATCATGTTAGAAAAAAGGCAAGGGTAACATCAAATGAAAACTCTTGAAGAAGTTAAAGCAGAAGTAGGATTTAAAGCATTAGAAGGTTTAATCAAATATTTACAGACTAAATACTATGGAAAAGTTGGTGTATACATGGGTTTAGTTCTTTCTTTTAGGGAGCCAATTAGGATAGATGCATGGCATGAAAAAATAGCTGAAGTTCTAACAAAAGCAGGCGGTAGAAAAAATTACAAAGGTGTAATTGAAGTAAAAAATATCATCAAAATAACTAGAATTGAAGAAGATATAATAGGATTTCCTATGATTGATTTTATTAATGAAGAAGATTATACAGAAGAACTTGAAGAAGATATTCTTCTTGTTAAGAGAGGTATCATAGAAGCTGTCCCTGCCGACGTTAATAAAGGATGTATATATAAGGCTGTAGAATTTCTTGCATACGTTTCAAAGAATTTTATATCGTACATTGATAAATCATTTATTCATCTGGATTTATATTTCATTGAAGAAGAAAAATCTTCAACTTTCTATAGAAATATTCAAAGAATATTATCGAAAACGATGTACATTAAGGATATTTCTATGTATATGCCGTCGAATAACAATATTCAATTAATATTCCCACCTTATGTAATTTCTATCGTGAACTCTATTGAAGAAGAACTATTTACTAGTAGGGCAAAACATTATATTAATCAAATAAAAGAAGCAATAAAAGATAGATTATAAAACTAAGCATTTATTTAACCTTAGATTATTATTGCTGATGCATGTGCAAGTTTTCTCAGTATTTTGTATATATACTCTATAAAATTATCGTTATCTAGATTCTTATATGTTATTATTCGTCCGTCTCTAGCGATTAAAAACCAGTTGTTCTCGATTCTAACACCTAGATATCTTACAATACCAGTAAAGGCTTTCCTATACTCTGGTGCGGCATATAATGAATGTCCTTTTAACGTCAAACCATTAATCCTCATATCAGCCACATCTTCGCTCGTTATACGAACAATATCGTCAAACTGGTTCACTATGGCCTGCTCTTTTGATGGAGAGAAATCAAAACTAATTCTTAGAAACGCCTCTCGCCCAACTATTCTACTAATAGCCGTTGCCAATAATTTTGATAGGGATTTCTTAGAAAGAATCACCGTTACATGATCTACTGAAAAACTACCAGTTATTGTAGGAAAATAAGCTAATGGAACTCTTGTAGCTGTTTTTATTGTTTCACTTTTTGAAATAAGCTCCCCTTTTTTCCGCTCTTTTCTTATAATAAGAAATACGTAATCTATTAAAATTTCGATAAAACTATAATTCTCTCTATTTTCTACATTCTTGATATATAGACCAAGGTTAGTTTCCCTATCATATATATACTCTTTCTCGGGGGTCATAAGTACATCTATGACATCATATACCACTTCCGGATTAATTTTAAAGACATGGGCTGAACGAACCATTATTGCCACCTGGAAATATACATAATTAATACATGATATATTAAACACATATTTCCTATGGAGTTGCTCTATAAATGATTTAACTTGTTGAAAAGATAAATAGTTAACCATATTTCGTTATCTCGTTCTCCTGGGATAAAACATAAATACTCCTTGTTTATGGCCTTGGTTTTTGTTTGTTTAAGGCAAGGTTTATTTTCTATCACGGGATTATGGTATATTCTTTTACCATACATTCAGGTAATTCGAGAGGCACAGTTATATTATATGTTCCAATAACATTGGGTATTCTATAATATATTGTGAGGTTACCGACCGTTATCATTTTTCCACATGCAATGATCACTGAGTTAGGAGCTGGCTTTATACCTGTATTAATCCATATAGTCACCATAGCCTCAGCCAATATAGGATCCTTAATATATTTATCCAGAAAACTCTTAGATTCAATTACTTCATGACCCTTATATACAAGTGTATCATTAAGATAAATCTTCTCCACAATTACCTCGACAGGATAAGTATTCTCAAACACTAATCCAACCCTAATAGTATCCTCGCTATCACGTATATGATAGGACCTTATCCTTAACTCGCCTGGCGGTGGAGTAGTTAGTAGAGTAGTAGTCGTTGTCGTAACAACATGAGTACTATGAGTGCTATGTATCTCTGAAGAAGCAGGAGTCAAAGTACTTGTCTGCGAATTATGAGTGGAATAAATAACTCTAGTAGTTGTGTTAAACAATGGAGAACCACGAGCATTCCAATACAAGGGAATAAACATAGAAACAGCCAAGAAACACACAACCAGAACCAAAACAATAAACAAAACAGTAGCAACAGTATAATGAAGCTCCAACAACACTCCCTAATCTTATCTAAATTGTTAAAAAGCTAAATAGTTTACCATGTCTGTTTTTATGTTCTATGCATGTTGGGAGAGCTTTGTCTTTATTCTATTTTTATGAAATACATGAAACAATACATTCTCCCTTCTCTGTAAGCCTTACTATGAATTTTCTAGGCATACCCTGGTAGAGCTCAAGCTTTATTAATCCAGCTTCCTCGAGAGCTTTGGCTACGTTTCTTGTTTTAGGATAATTCCAGCCAAGAGCATTCCCAATCTCTAATACACTAGGCTCTTTATCCGCTAATTCCTTAGCCTTAATGAGAAACAAGAAGCATGAATTCAGAGCTTCTACGATCGTTACCAATTTGTTTCCCACCTTCTACTATTTCTGGTAAACGAAAGTAGTTATATATACATAAATACTAGCCGAAATCTTATTTAACATGATAAATTTTATATTTGGTAAACTGCAAAATGTAGTATAGAGACTAGAGAGTGTGGTTAGAAGTGCCCCGTAGAAGATTCAGCTTTAGCAGCGAACTAACATATATAATACTACTAATACTACGCCACTCCCTAGTCCCGACTAGGTATATTTCTTTCCTAACAGGAGAACCCTCAAAGAAAATCTCTACTTATTTATCTATTCTTAAAAGAAAAGGACTAGTAAGATACGAAAATGGTTTCTGGACCCTTACTCCTCAAGGAGAAAGAATTGCAGACAAACTAGATTCAATATTTAAACTTTACTCCAATATTTTCTATAGAGCAAATTTAAATAATTATTTAAAAAATAATATGAACGAGGATAAAAAGACTAAATTTATCGAAAATAATCTAAATTATTCTAAAAAATTCTTAAGAAATCTAAATTTATCTAAAGAAATAATGATCAATGAATTGAAAAATCAATTAGAGACTACAAAAACGCTAGATCAAGTATTATCTAAGGCTAAAGAGTTTCTTGGTAGGGAGTTATCGGATATTGAAAGAGCAATTGTCGAGTTCTTGTTTAGTTTTAGTAGTAGTAGGGGTAGGAAATACTGGTGGCCCGAGGACTCATTAGGACTGGCAGAGAGTTTAGCATCAAAGCTCTCCCAGACTCTGGGTATTAGTATTAGTAGTATAGATGTATCCTACGCCTTGAAAGAATTAGAAGCTGCAGGAGTAGTTTTCATAACTTATGATAAGAGACGAAGAGTTCCCAAAGTCAGGATTAGTAGAGCGTTACTCTCCTAATATCATAAGTAGTTGTTCTGCTAGCTCAGCTGCTTTCCTACCCTTTTCTGTTAAATAATAAACGAACTTACCTGGTGGTCCTGGATCATATTTTTCTTCAGCGATCCCAATTTCCTTCAGATCGCTTAGTATTTGTTTTACAGTATAATAGTTTGGTATACCAGCTTCTTTTTGAATAGTGGATATAGGTGCTTCTCCGAGCTTCTTCATAGCTCTTAGAACTAGAAGCAATGCAATATGTTTTCTCAACATTGTTAATCACAGTTAATAGTCTATTATTTACAATATAATAGTATTACCTACATTTAGCAAGCTAAAAACTTAAATATGTAAACTGCAAAATGTAGTATACAGGTGATAAAATGTCTGAAACCTTAATCAAAGAAACCCGCCCCGTAGGTGCACGCATCCCTAGAACCCTATATGTTAAATTCAAATCAAAAGTCGCAGCACTAGATCTCAAAATACAAGACGTCGTAGCAATAATGATTCGATTATTCCTGGAAGATGAAGAATTCAGGGATCGTGTTCTAAAGGAGCTAGGGAAATGATGGGTGATCATTGATGGCTCAAGCTGTTACTGTTGTTAGGAAGAGTAGTGTTGAGGATTTGCTGGAGCAGATTAACTCGTTGTCTAAGTATCGGACTATATACTTTATACCATGTACTAATAACCCTAGGCTTAAGCAGCAAGCCCTAAAGGTACTGCTTGTCGAGGATCTCAGGAAATATATTGAGGCCTACGATATGTTGATGGAGCATAACTTCTACAGCGTCTGGCTGGAAGGATGCATAGACACTGACGGCAAAGCATACATTGTCAGGCTCATAGTCGAAGACGATCTAGAAGACGATGAATGGTGATCAAGCAATGGTTGAGTATGGTGTTGTTGTCTGGATCCCTGCTCCTTTTGTCCAAGTTACGAAGAAGGGGCTAGACAAATGCTATGCAACTACGCCTGAGCATAAAATTGTCGAGACTATAAACGAGGCCCTAGAATTCATTAGGAAGTATGGCGAGGATGTCTGTGGGGCCAAGATCTATAGGGTTGCTGGAGATAATGACCTTGAAGAGTTCTGTGAGGAAATAGACTGGAACGATCAACGTTGTGAACTCCTAGAAGAAGAACTAGAAGCTGAAGAAGACGATGAATGGTGATCCCGTGATGCGTGTTAGGGTTGTTCTTGAACTATATATTTCGCTTGATAAGAAAACAGTAAAAGAACTAGAAGAGATAGCGTTTCAGTTCAATGAAGCTGGTAACATTGATGAGAATGATGTCTTAGAGTATCTCAAAAACATGATCAATAATGGTAAGATCACTCTATGGGAACTAAACATAAAAGCACTCAAAGGTGATCGTTGATGGGTCTTGTCTGGGATTATAGTGCTGGATTTGTTGTTGATACTAGTACTGGTGAGGTTGTTGACCGTATATTTGATTATTCTCTTCCCCGTACTGGTGACGGGGTATTGGTTAGGCCTGGTACTGTGTTTGGGAAGCGTTTTCTCAGTAAGGGGGCTGCTAAGAAGAGGATGCATTATAGGCGTAAGCAGCAGGTTATGCGGATGTATAGCGAGATAGCTGATTATCTGATGAGGCAGGGCGTATACGATGATGTGATGGGGATCCTGGACTACTTGATGACAAACACGCATTATACAGGCGGTATGCAGGCGCACAGCAAACTATTACTGGCATACATGGTTTATCTACTGCGCCACGGGATCACGCCTTACTACTACATGTTCCGGAGATGGACCAGTTACTCACAGTATCGACGACTAAAGAAAAAAGCAGCAAAGATCCTCGGGGGCGAGTGACTGTGCCATTCCTGCCAAAGTATCTCAGGTTATTGCTGCTACTCTACAAGCACGGCGAACTAAACACTCGTGAGAGAAGAAAGCATGGCTACACACTAAACGACGTAGCAATGCTAGAAGCACTCGGCCTACTAGAAAGACACGGGCCCAGAATAAAGATCACCAGCAAAGGCAGAGAAGTCGTAGAACAAGAAATCAAGCCATACATATGCCAAGGGTGATAGCTTGATGCATCAGTATAGGCTTGGGAATACTCTTATCATAGTTGATGAGCCGACAATCATTATATTCTATAATGATAACTTAAGCACCGAATTAGAGATCTATGCTACTCATCATGTCGACTACTATGTAAACATACGTGTTACTACCAAGAAATTCGTATTCAAAGAACACTATAACAAGACCACAGGAAAAGAGATCAACATCAGCTACACCGGAGACAAAGCCGAGAAAAGATACAAGGCATTAAAGAAGATGATCCACCTTCTGAAAAAGCTGCACAAACTACAGGTGATCCAGTAATGGCCAGGGTTGATCCTAGGAAGGCCTTGGAAGAGTATTGTAGCTGCTACAGTCTCAGCTATGCTGCAAGGCTCCTAGGAATTAGTCCTAGAATATTGAAGAAGATCATCAAAGAACACTACGGTTGGCCGCCAAAATGTGAGGGATGAACTATGATGGCTAGGATTGAGTATAGGTTTCCTGTCTATGTCTTTGATAAATATGATGAGTATAGTAGTATTCTCAAAGATGCAAGTAAGCTTACTGATATTGTGAAGAGAATTATTGATGAGTATTATGAGCAAGGATATGATTTATTCATTGCCGAGTGTGACGTAGGCGATTATCATCATTTCAGATACTATATTATATTATGCTATGATTGTTACAGGGAAGAAAAACAAAACAGTAAAGCATGTGTAGAGAACCCTGTCGCTTCATGCACAGTTATAGAAGCCTTCAGCGAGGACGAGGAAAACATAGACCAGATAAGGATCATAGACAAGTATGAGGAGCCGCCAGGTCGTGGATGGTTAGACCTCATGGATATAGCATCGAGAGCAGCCGCAAGAGTCTTCAATAGAATATATGTTCTAACATTGAAAAGGGTATGCTGGTGATCCTGTGATGGCTAGATATTCTAGGTTTGCTGATTGTCGTAAATGCAGGTATTTTGTCAGATTTGATGATTTAGATGACGGGTTAAAGGAGAAGGCTGTTGAGCAAGCAGCATGGCGTGGCGGGGAACCGCTTGGATGGTGCAAATATTTCAATAGAGTAGTAACATACTACCGTGGATACTGCAGCGCCTACACTCCTAAACAAATCAATCAACAATCCTTGAAGAAATACATACCAGGCCTATAGGGTGATCGATAGTGGCTCTTGATTATAAGCAGCGCTATATGGAGAAGTGGCGTATTTCTCAGCTTAGGGAGCGCTATATTTATGATTATTTGAATGCTTTGTTGCTTAGTCATGGCTTTGTCCTCGAGTATGCGGGGCTTGGTGCTGGGGATTCTAGGCTTATAAGACGTTATTTCAGCGGGGTCGAGGAAGCCCTGGATTTCCGCATAAAGACTTTCAGCGGCAAAATAATAGGCTACCTAGAC
>JAMOPC010000051.1 GCA_027064845.1 Desulfurococcales archaeon
ATATTGAAAAACGTTCTATCTATTAAGAAAGAAGAAAAGGAAAGTAGGGAGGAATAAATTCCTTACTATATTGTTTCCTCAGACCTATTAATTCTCTTAGATAAATATTCCATAACTTTCTCATGTAATCTCATAAGCAGCTTCCTCATATCCTCCATTAATACAACGTCACTGTATCCATGTACTACTATATTGTGTGAGAACGGGCTTGGAATAGGTAAAGGACCTATTTGTCTAAGCTCTATTTCGCCAGCTCTTATCTTGTCAAGAACTTCTTTAGCAGCCTCAATATGCATGTAGTCTTCTAGTATTTCTCTATAAGTTTCTTTCAATACAGGGAAATCTTCTAGTTCCTCTATTGCTCTTAGTAGTTCTTCTGCATTTATTTGTAATCTATGAACACTTCTTTCTCTATCTCTATATCTCCTAAGAATCATGAAGGATCTAACTGCGCAGTGACGGAATCTACGCTTAAGCATTTCTGTTCTTCTAAGCACTTTTTTAAGTATATCTTCTATGTTATCAGATCTAAGTTCTCGGAATAACCTGATCCAATCAACCCATTTCTTCTCCCTAATCGTTAACATGAAACCATTATCTGTAATAGTAACTTTTACGTTAGTACTAAGTGCTTTGCCTATGATGTATGCATATGCTCTTGAAAGTGCGGCATTAACTCTCCTACCAAATAGACTATGCACGATAATGTTTCGTCTTCCAGGCTCATCAAATATTTCGATTAAAATCAGCTTATCGCTAGGAATGAGGCCGTTTGTAAACAATAATTGTTCCTTGATATAGTTATATATAGATTCAGCAGCATGTTTTTGAAGCCTATATTCTTTTCTTAACCAATTAACTACATCTTCTTTCTTTTCCTTCCTAATCTTTTCAGCGACTATTCGTCTAAATTTTCCAACCTCAAGTGCTGAATCATATGCCAGTGGTAACATTTCGCTAAACCAACTAGGAACGGTTGGTCTTTGTCCATCAGCTGGTTTTACCAAGACTCTGAAACCATGACTACTAATATATTCATAGACTCTTCCTCCTAGTACGAATAAGTCGCCTGGTACAAGGTATTCTACGAATGCTTCTTCAAGGTCTCCCACGTACTTTCCATCAATTGTAAATACATGTGCCTTGCTCTCATCCGGTATTACGCCTATGTTTTGATAATATATCATTCTAGAAGTTTTCTTTCTTCCAAAAACACCCTCTTCTTCATCAAACCATATCTTAGCATAGACTCTAGCATGTTCGAAGTAATCACCATATTTTCCAGAAAGATACCGTAACACATTTATGTAGTCGTTCCAGTCCAGAGTATGAAAGCTATAACTTCTACGTATTAGTTTATAAGCTTCTCTAATATCCCATTTTTTCTCTAGGGACAAGCCTACGATGTGTTGGGCGAGTACATCTAGGGGGTTCTTGGGTATTCGTACTTTGTCGATCTTGTGTTCATAAGCAGCTTTAACCAATACGGTACATTCTACGAGATCGTCTCGATCAACAACTATTACTCTACCCTTACTAATTTGTCTCACGTGATGTCCTGCTCTACCTATTCTTTGAAGCAGTCTTGATACACTCTTAGGGCTACTTAGCAATACAACGAGATCTATGTAACCTATATCGATTCCTAGTTCTAAACTTGTAGAACTCACTATTACTCTTAGTTTGCCCTGTTTGAGTTTCTCTTCTATTTCTAGCCTAAGCTCTCTGCTCAAACTACTGTGGTGTGCTTCTATTTCGTCGATATCTACGATTTTTTCTTTCTCCATAAGCTTCCTAAGTTTATAAACTACTCTCTCTGTAGCGCTCCTAGTATTCGTAAAAATTAGTGTTGTCCTATGCTTCTTTATCAATTTTACAAGAGTACGGTATATCGCATTATTTATCTCTTCGGCACTCGCATGTACAAGATCTTTTACAGGAGCTATTACTCTTATATCAATAGGCTTTGCGAACCTTGCATCTATAATATAACAATCCCTTGGTTCACCATTATCACGATATCCAACTAAGAACTTAGCTACTTCTACCAAGGGTGCTATGGTTGCACTTAACCCTATTCGTTGTAAGGGTTCTCCAACAAGATTTTCTAATCTCTCTATACTTAAACTGAGATGACTTCCTCTCTTACTATTTGCAAGTTCATGAATCTCATCAACAATTACTATTTTAGCGTTTCGGAGTTTCTCCCTAAACTTAGGAGCATTTAAGGAAATAGCAAGACTTTCAGGCGTTGTAATCAATATATGTGGTGGATCTTTAACCATTTTCTGCTTCTCATAAGGTGAAGTATCGCTTGTTCTAACAGCAACTTTTATCTCAGGTAGTTGAATACCCATTTCCTCAGCAACTTCTTTTATTTCCTTAATTGGTTTCAACAAGTTTCTCCGCATATCATTATTTAAAGCTCTTAGTGGGCTTACATAAACAACATAGATTCCTTCAGGTAGTTTATGGGAATTCTCATATATCTTGTATAAATTATCAAGTATTCCAAGAAAAACAGCGAGGGTTTTACCTGTACCTGTAGGGCTCGAAATAAGTACATTATATCCCTCTTTTATAAGTGGTATAGCCATTCTCTGGGGAGGAGTAAAAGTCTTATATGTTCTCTTAAACCATTCTGAAACATATGGTCTGAGTAAACTGTATAGTTTTTTATCCGTGTATTTGTGTTTCCAAAAAATAATTGGCAAAAACAATCACCTTGTACTGTTTTATTTGAAAACTATATCTTCAAACCATCTAAGACACGTATAAAGATATCCCAAACTATACGTTATTATCCATAAGCCTGTATATACTATATGCAAATAGAATATTGTTATAAACCCTAGTCCTAGAATAATTACTCCAAGAACTAATTCTGTCGGGAATCTTAGCTTGCTAAGACCTCTTGATTCGTATTTTCCTTTAGGTGTCCTCTTATATTTTACCTTGATCCTTAGTAGTGCCTTAAGAATAGCTTTTATAAAAGTAGGAGTTAAAGCCGTTGTTACAGCAGCTGAGCGTCCAAGGTTAACAAGTACTCTCCAAGTACTATTTTCTCTCTTCTTTAATGAGTCAACGTAGCAGTAGCCATATATTAATGCCGTAATTAACCAAGGAAGGCCAAGGTACCAATACATCTTCATATAGTCTAATCGAGTGTATAAAACGCTTATAGATAATAGAATAAAACCCGCAAAAGTGAGTGCAGCTGGAAAGTACTGTAATAAGTAATTCATGCTTTCAAGCTTAGCGTACCAAGGAAGTTTTGATAATAAGATATGTTTAACTCTTGTAATAGCCACGTCTGTTGAACCATAAGCCCATCTCTCCTGCTGTACGCGTAGACTCTTGTATCTCCGTGGAACCTCTACGAGGACTTTACAGCTATCAATATACATTATCTTGTAACCATGATACATTATTCTAGAGCCTATTTCGAGATCATCTTGTATTCTTTCCTCATCCCATCCATTAAGTATGTGTTTCAAAACATATGCTCTAAACAATGTACCTGTACCTACAGGAAACACTGGAAGGTTTAGAGCACTTCTACCCCTATATAATGAGTCAACAACGAACTTCATTGATGAACTAATTGCTTCAGATAGTCTTGTATCATAGTTTTTACCTTCCCACCTAGCTACTACGGCAGCTACCTTTTTGTCTTTTCTCATAATGTTGATTGCTTTTTTAAAAAATGATTTATCTATTCGACTATCAACATCCATTATGTATACGTACTTGCCTCTTGAAAGAAATAATCCGTCATTAAGTGCCCCGGTTCTAAATCCTCTTGGAAAGCTTCTCCAGATAAACTGTATTTTCAGTCCTTTGTTTTTCCACTTGTAAACAATGCTTTTGATCTCATCAACACGTTCTACAGGGTCATCGGAAACAATGATAATCTCTATATTAGGATAACCTAATTCATGAATATTTTGCAATGCTTCGTCTAATAACTCTATTGGTTCTTTTCTAATTGGTATAATTATTGATAGTAATTCGTTTGTCTCCTCCTGTCTGTGTAAGATTTCTTTATACTTTTTACCTTTGAAATAAAATACCGAGTATATGGTGAAGAAGATCGTTCCCGGAAGAAATATTAATAACAACCCCAGTAATGGTATTACATTCAATATCTTAAATCACCTTATTTAACTTAATTTGTTCCTATTACC
>JAMOPC010000052.1 GCA_027064845.1 Desulfurococcales archaeon
CTCCTCCATGATATCGCTTGAGGTTGCTAAGTGCTTGGCAACTATTACTGTTGCTTCGTGTGGATGAGACTTTATGAACTCAACGGCTTTATTGATAGCATATAGGAACTTAGCCACTATTTCTGGGTGTTCTCTCAATAGTTTATCGGTTGCGAATACACCGCTGCCGGGCATGTTGGGCCATAGATCCCTGCTTGACAATACCCTGTAAGCACCGAGCTTGACGGCTAGTGTGGCGTAGTGTTCTGGTATGAAGGCAGTATCGATCTGGTGCGATAATAATGCATTGACAGCGATGTAGGGCGGCATCTTTGTCCATGTAAAGTTCAAACCATACCTATCCCTAACCATCATGGCTAGTAACCATGTTGGAGAACCGGGACCTGTGGCTGAGACTTTTGCGTTGCTCAATTCATAAACACTACTAATGTTTCTCCATGATACGAGGGCGTAGCCGTTGAGATGAGTCATAGCAACAAGTTTTACCGGGACACCCCTACTATACATAACCAATACGGGACCGATACATGCGAGGGTTAGGTCGAATTCTCCTCTGCTAAGAGCAACAGCTAGTTCTAAGCCAGTACTGAATGTCTTGTAGTCAATCTTGAGGCCTACTTCGTCGAAATAACCCTTATCTAGTGCTACCCAGAAAGCAGCTGAGTGATCATTAAGCTCGACACCAACAACAATGTTCTCGGGAGAATCATTACTCATATATGCGTTGATGAAGTAGAAACTACTAGCAAGAACCACTACAACGACAAAAACACCAGTGATCTTCAGCCAAATCTCCATGTCTATCACCACTGTTTTAAACAAAATACTCAGAAACAATATAAAAACCTTAATATGTCAAATAATACTATTTTACAAATCTATACGGAAAACATGAAATAATTCAAATACTATACATTCATACTAAGAACTTGGTGCAGAAATTGTATATCAACCCTAAAGAACTACTAGAAAAATCTATACATTACATTAATATCAACAATGTAAAGATCAAACTATACGATTTCAAGACTGCCCGATCATACCTTAATATTCCTACATAGTAAACCGAGTCAGGTAGGTTATGGAAATACCAAATAACTTATTTCCATGACAGGATAACTTATATTTTGCTTTGCTTCGGCGGTCATTATGGAATTCTTTCAAACATATATTTTAACATATTTAATTCGATTAAGTATTGGTGAAGCAGAGTTAAGTGAACCTAAAAAATAGTGTGAGCATAAAGATACAGAATCAAAAAGTATATTTTTCAAATTCTCAAACAATTTTTTATATATTATTATATAATCTTCCTCTACTACTTTACGTATATAATGAATACTTTAGCGGAATAATTAAAACCGTTTTTCAATAAAGGAATAGAATTAGACAAAACTTCCCTAAAATTATTGAAATTCTAGATAAAGGAAACAAATATTTTGAGTATATTGAAAAGCTATTGAAATAGTACTTTGCGCTTAGTATAACGATTATCTAAATAATAGTACATAACACATATTGCCTAGTCAAAAATCTCAATGCCTTTATTTTTATCAATATATCAATATACCAAGTACGTAATAGGAACATGTAGAAATAGTAATAAATACTTGATTAACTAGTAATTGCATAATTATAAGATTAAGGTATTCAATATGTACCATAGTAATCATTATTATAGGTACATATAATACGTATTACACGATAAGGCACTAGTCATTGTTGAATCATCATTAATGGAGGATAAAGAATGAAATACAGATTAGAGATAAATGTCTTAGGGCCTATTAAAAACAGTAAATTGGAGTTAAAACCAGGAGTAACCATTATATTCGGACCTACAGCCTCCGGTAAATCAATATTACTATCGACGATAACGGCGCTATTATATAGAAAATATGGAGAATCCTTCCAAGATATAATTAGAGAATTATTAGATAAATATCCTCTAGAAGAATTTAATATAAAATTTAATGATGAGACATTCACAGATAAGGAACAGCTACTAAGGAATTTTAAAGAACATGCTATTTCTCCAATGGTATTCTATTTACCAGCCTATAGATTAATGTCGTACTACATAGTACATCGCCTATATGAAGACATGATAAAAGATATAGTAGCAGAAGTAATTAGAGGGAAAGATTTTCATAAAGCGTTTCGAACAGTATTATCCATGTATGTTACGAAAACATATGAAGATCTACTCAAGATGTTTGCTGAGACCTCCTCTAAGGAATTTGATAAATGGATAAAAGACTTGCAAAAGATTAGCGGTAGACTTTATCAATTAACGTCATGGCTAGCCGTATATAATATGTTAGGTTATCTTATGGCGTCTGGAGCAATAGTACTTGATCCCAGATTAAGTAAACGTATTAATGATGTATTCAATAAATATTTCAAGGATCTAGGTGAAATAATTATAACTAAGTATGCTATGAAGTACAAACATCTAAGTGGTTTTATAACCGATATAACTATGTCGTCTGACGGTGTTAAAGAATTAAACTATTATATAGTTGTTCGGGAAGCTTTCCACGATCAGGTATTATTTACTATAATTGATGAGATAGAGCTCCACCTTTATCCTAGGACTCTTATAGGATTTCTCGACTATTTGCTTGATTCTAATAAGGAGTCAAATTCCTACGTATTGTTATCATCTCACAGTTTATATACAGTTGCCTGGGGTATTAAACAAATTATGAATAATCAACCAGTTAGATTATACATTATGAAGAAACGTAGTGATGGCTATTATGAGTTGAGCGAACCAGATCTAGAAAGGCCTTTCGAAGGCTTTGAAGACTTGTATATGGAATTATTATTAGAGCATAGGAGGATGGAGTGATGAGTAGTAAATGCATAATAGGTTTAGATCACATTGAGAACTTTAGAAAAATTCTAATAGTGGATGCTAACAAGATCCATGAGTTCATTAATATGCTTAATACTAGTGATCTATTGATAGTTGTTCCACAAACATTCTGTTTTGATTATTCTATAGCTTTGCTTAATAGAGCTATGAGTAAATTAGCTGACAATATAAAGAAATATGTACTAAACAAACTAAATATTAGAAGTGTTAGTAGGAACCAGTTAGAATCACTAATAAAGGCAACAATCACGAGGAAATATATAAATGAATCAAGAAAACTTAGAAAATTCTCAGCTGAAAACCTAATTCTAATACTTAATCTATCGAATGAATGCTGTAATAGACATTCAGAAGAATTATATAAGCTAGGTATACCGCACGAGCAGATAAATAAACTAATAGACAATTATGATCACTACTATTCTGAACTATACATTATACTAAAAGAATACGTTAAACATGTAAAGCTGGAAACCAGTGATAAAATCCTACATAGAGTTATCGAACAATTAGACACTAGATCTATTACCAAGAACAATACTAGCTCTTTACAAGGATAATAACCAATGACAAAATTATCGCAAATAGTATGCCAATATTTAAGATCATTTACAATTTATGATGGAATATGTTTCCATATATCCCAGTTATAAGATCACTTTGGATATATCCCATAAATACATACTTTAAATCAATTGATTGTGAAAAATTATTGTAGTAACAACAATGATTTTTATTGGAATAATAGGTAATATATAAGATTATTCATGTGATATATAAGAAAGCAGTACCAGTGGTATTAAAATTGTTGAAGCTTCATGAGGTGAATAAATATTAATTTGGAAGAACTTATTTTACAGGAAAGCTAATGACACCAGCACTCTTCATTATTGGAGAAAACCCTAAAGAAACATCACAAGAATATGCCGCTAAAATTAGCCTAATCAAAAACCCCGTACTAAAATAATATTTGGAGCAGGACACCTGATACTCTATGAAAAACCTAACGAAATAAATAACTTAATAGAAGAATTCATCGATAACATAATTAAATAAACTAAGAAATACAGATTTATTCCTCGAATTCTTCCTCCAAATAAGCCTCAGCTAATTCACCCAGCCTAGGTTCTCTACGCTCCCTTATTTGTCTTAACTTTTCAACATGTATCCCCAATTTCCTCCTAATAGCTTCAAAATCGGGCTTCTCTTTTTTCAACTTGTCTATCAATATAATCATCCCATCATATTCATTAACATGAGCTAAACATATATGATTAAAATAATGAATA
>JAMOPC010000053.1 GCA_027064845.1 Desulfurococcales archaeon
CCAGTATTGTTGAACACTTCGAAGTAGCCAACATAATAGATGACAACATAACAGTACCATTGACAAGCTTTTTAACAATACTAGCAGGATCATACATAATGTAGACTCCACATATTTTAGAGAACTAATATAGAGAATAGGGCCTTTACCAATGTCTAAAACGCTAGACAATAAAATACTACCATCCCTAACAGTTCTATTCATAATACTTGTATCAATCATTTCATTCTACAACTATACCCTTATAGAAAAAACACTTACAACCACACCCCTTAAGACAACATCACCTACAAGTATAGAGAAAACACTTTTTCCCCTAACCAGGAAAGCCTTTGTAAAAAACAAGTACCCAGTACTATCACCAGGGCCTAAATGGGTTGATGCCGCAGCTACTTATAATCCAGCAGTTATCTATGTGAATAACACTTTTTACATGTTCTATAGAGCACAGTATAGGTTTCATGGAACATCCGTGATCATGCTAGCTGTTAGCAGGGACGGAGTTCATTTTAATAAAACATACAAGGTAATCCTATACCTTACTCTACCAGAGGAGATGAATGGTGGATGCGAAGACCCTAGAATAGTAATTGTTAATAACACGTATTATATGACCTATACAGCTTATGACGGAAAAAACGCTAGGCTAGCACTTGCTCGTTCAAAAGACCTCATCCACTGGGAGAAACTCGGAATAGTTTTTCCTAATTGGACTTGGAGCAAGTCGGGAGCTATTCTACCAGTAAAGATTAATGGTAAGTACATCATGTATTTCGGAGACTCTAATATATGGATAGCTTACTCAACAGACATGATCCACTGGGTCACAAGTAAAGACTGGATAGTTCTCAGACCCAGGCCTGGATACTTTGATAGTAAACTAGTTGAGCCTGGCCCGCCACCAATACTTACTGATCAAGGAATACTCTTAATATATAATGGTGCTGACGAGAACAATAAATATAGTGTTGGATGGGTACTGTTCTCCAAAGATGATCCTACAAAAGTTATTGCTAGGTGTGAAAAACCAATACTTGTCCCCGAGCATTCTTGGGAAATAAACGGGCAGGTCCCGAATGTTGTATTTGCTACGGGACTTGTAATTATTGATAATAAATGGTACTTATACTATGGAGCTGCCGACACTTATGTTGGAGTAGCTATCGGACACATAGATCTAAAGATACAGGGAGGATAATTATCTTCGCTTCATACATATATAGTTCTCTCAATACATTCCGGGGGAATTCTTGGAGCCAGGTATATTGTTTTTGTTGCTCTGTATATTTTGATGCCGTGTTTTTCTAGACACTCCGTATTTATTACTAGTACTACTGGTTTTCCATGCCTCCTCCCAGTCTCTACTGCGTCTTCTAGACTCGTTGTTAAGTGAACGTATCTTCTCTTCATCGGCTTTAATCCCTCCAGCATGATCTTTACTAATTTATCCCTACTAGTACCATGGTAGAGTATTCCATGAAAACGTGTTTCTTCATACTCGATACTTACCTCAATACTATGACCATAACGTGCTCTAATATGATCGTTTTTTATCTCGAACCTGCCTTTGGGATCAAGCATTGCTACAGCAACCACGTGTTCACGAGTAACCCATTGATACAACTCCCTGTTACGCCACTTCTCCCTAATACCTCTCACAAGATCATCTATCCTGACCCAGCCCTGAGAATCCATTCTAAGACCAGCTTCCCAGGGATAATGCCTTAACAAACCAGACATGAGTTTACTTAGCATCACTCTCCGCTTAGCATCAAGAAACAACTCCGCTTCAACACCACAATGCACAGGGAACTCAGTATATTTTCCACAAACCCTACAACGATAAATATTCTTCACAGCACCATATCACCAAATATAACTGATACTAGTTATGGTCTTAGAATATGTAGAGAAATAGAGCTTCTTAAAAATTAGTACACTGAGATTATATTGTATTAGAAAAAGTTTGAGTTTATTGTTTACATTAAATCCACTAAGCATTCTATTCTTCTAGTCTCCATCAGTATACATACTACTTTTCCGCATTCATTTATACTAATCACTTGAAATTTGTATCCCATACCAAATATTCCCATAAACATTGAAGTAGATTATATAAAGTGATTTCTCGAACTCATGATTAAATACCAGAATACTTGACACTAATAGCCTTCCTTTTAAGTGATTTAGTAAATAAAGTTTAATTCTCCAAGGACATCGGAGAATGAAAGGATAGATTTTTGAGTAAATGATGTGTCGTTGTGATGGGGTTTGGTTTTGGACTGGTTGTTTGTTTATAGGGTTCCTTTGAGTGGTGTTGTTTTGTATTGGAGTAAGCGGGATCAACATTTGGTTCTTGAGGTTAGGCCTAGGTGGGGTGTTGTGAGGAAGGGTTTGTTATGGGAGAGTGTGCGTGAAGGTTTGGCTTTGAATATTGTTGCTAGTTTTTGTTGCTTGAAAAAACTGGATAATGTTCTTGCGGAGAAGGTTCTTTGTTATCTTGTTACGAGATTAGGCATACCCAGTCATTGTCGATGATTATTTCTCCTGTTTTTCGCATGTATCTGATTATTTGTTCCCCGATGCTTGGATTTATTTTGTGTTTTGTTTGCAAGATTGTTAGTAGGTCTTTCTTCTTTATGCATTGGAGTGGTGTATGATGTATTTTCACTATTGTGCCATATTTGTTAATTACTTCTACGACGTCTACTTTCATGATTTTAAGTGGTGTAAATGTAGTTACTTTTCCGAGATTACTCATTAAGTAGTCGTAGACATTGTATATGAGATCAGTTGCTTTAGCTATATAGTTGTTATCTATTATTCTTTTGTTATCAGCTCTGGCGATTGACATAGCTACTCTTAAAACAGCTTTATCCATTTCATCGAATCCTAGCTCTATTAATAAGAACTGTGGTGGATTCATTTTCTGAATCTTGCGTTTCAGCTCCTGAGCCGCATAGATCAAATATGATCTATCTTTTAAATACATAGTTGGATGAACTATGCGAATACTGAACACGTATTCTCGCAAGTCTATTAATTCATCCCTGCTTTTATGCTCCGCCTTATTTAGAAAGCCAATTGATTCGACAGGTGTTCCTGGAGATTGTACCGTGGAATATGATTTATACGCTATTTTCTCCAGAACCAGTCTGTTTCTCGCTGTTAGGTTTTTGTATATTATATTTATAACATGATAAACGCTTCTTGGAAGTGGTTCATAGAGATCTTCTACTAGTTTTCTAAGTCTTTTAGCATAGATAGTATTATCGGTATATGTAACTGCTCTTACACCACCTATTATGTTGTTTCCGCCCCGTATGATGTAGGGGGAGCTTACCAAGGCATAGCTGAAGAGACGTTCTTCATAAGTATCTCTGAACTCTATTCCTTCAAGCACCATGTCTTTGAACTCGTTAAATTTCATAATTGGCTCAGTGTATGGTGGGTCTGTTTCTTCCCAATCCTTAACAACAATTATTGGTTCAAATAGAGTTCCTTTTGTATGCTTGTATTCTGTTTCCTTGGACTTTATCCATATATATGAATTCGGTTCTGGTATGTTCGTCTTGTCCTTGAAACGTATCCTTATTTTTGATGGTATTCCAGGAGCTCCTGAGAGATACCATGAATTCCTATAGTAAACGACATAACCTGTAAGGTCACGCTTTGCAGTATCGTACATTCCAACGAATACTCTGAATCTCTCATAATTCTTGGTAGGAAGTGGTACCTCTGGATACTCTTCTACTCTGTCTTCGTTCTCCCTTACTATTTCATCGTCAACGACTTCATACTCGGGTTCTTCCTCATAATCACTAATTCTTTCTTCAATAACGGGTTCAAGATCTTCTTCCATTTTATCCCCACTATATATTGTAATTCTAAGTTATAAATTGGGACTAAAACTGTATTTCATAAAAAGTATCTTAGATCTAAGCCCTAATTAGATAAAAAGACCATTTTTGCAATCTGATCGAATGGAAGCTGGAGAACAAAGAATATTCAGAATAAAACTGTATAATTAACTTCTCCGAGAAAAAGCTGGAAGAAATGGTGCGGGGGGTGGGATTTGAACCCACGCAGGCCTACGCCACCGGGTCCTCAACCCGGCCCCTTTGGCCAGGCTCGGGCACCCCCGCTTCTTGGGGGTTCGTATAT
>JAMOPC010000054.1 GCA_027064845.1 Desulfurococcales archaeon
AATCAGAATTATAGAAAAAACTAAAACAATATTATTAACAATAACTAAGCAAAAATGCACAGAGTTGTGTTAATCGATCAATTGTTTATTTAAACAAACATTTTAAAATCAGAAAAGCACACGAAAAGCGTAAAATGTAATATTACTATAAATATAATCACAGGACTTGTTTCTTGGTGACAAGTACGTTGCGTGTCTTGCTTACTCTTCCTCCCGGGATCCATAAACTAGAAATCTATAAGATTGCAGGCATTAAGGCTCCTCCCCTGGGTCTTGCCTGGATCGCTGCTGTTCTTGAGAAAATAGGACATAAGGTAAAGATTATTGATACCCCTACTCTTGAAATGGAAGCAAAGGATTGGTTAACAGAGGTTAAGAGCTGGCATCCCGACATTGTTGGGTTTTCGATGTTGACACCAGCTGCTCCAAAGGGATATCAAGCAGCCAAAATGCTTAAGGAAGAGCTGGGAGAGGATTTCCCAATATTTGCTGGCGGTGTCCATGTCACTCCAATGTACAAAGAAGCTTTGAACAATAATATAGACGTAGTCGTTTTGGGTGAGGGAGAATTAACAACAGCTGAATTCATAAATGTAGTGGAAAAACATGGGTTAGATAAGGAGAAGCTAAGAAATGTTAAAGGTTTAGCTTTTAAAGACAACTCAAAAATAATCACTACCGGCCCAAGACCACTGATCCAGGATCTAGATTCCTTACCATGGCCCGCTAGACACCTATTACCCATGGATAAGTATACATTGCTCGGTAAACCTATAAGAGTAGCCCACGTTATGGCGAGCAGAGGCTGCCCCTATGGATGTATCTATTGCATAACCAGTTACTTCTGGGGTAGAAGAATCAGATTTAGAAGCGCAAAATCAGTTGCTGACGAGATAGAGTATCTAGTTGATAAATATAAAGTAAAACACATAGCCTTCTCAGACGATGAATTAACCATTAATAGAAGATTCGTCTATGGCCTAATAAAGGAACTTAAAGAGAGAGGCTTAGATGTCTATTTCTCATGTGGTTCAAGAGTAGATCATGTTAATAAAGAATTCTTAAAGTTCCTCTATGATAATGGGTGTGAAGCACTATATTTTGGCGTTGAATCAGCTAGTCAAGAAACAATTAACAAGATCGGGAAGAGGATAAGGCTTGAACAAGCAGTTAAAGTATTCAAATGGGTCAGAGAGATCGGGGGATTTGCAATGGGTTCATTTATACTTGGGTTCCCATGGGAAACTATAGATGATATGAAGAAGACTGTCGAGTTCGCTATAAAGCTAAAACCGAATTATGCACAGTTCACAGTATTAACACCTTATCCCGGAACACCCCTATTCAACTACGCGGTAGAACATAATCTCATAGAAGATTGGAATTGGGAACACTATACAACAGTACATCCTGTGATGAGAGGTTTTCACTTCACTAGAGAACAGTTAGGTAAGATGTTAAAATATGCATATAGGAAGTTTTATATCAGATGGGGATTCATAAAGGAAGAAATAAGAGCTGGAAGATTCAAGGATATATTCAGCATTATCTTAAAGGAATCGCTTAGCTGGATCAAAGAGAAAATATTCAGGTGAGATAAAACGGTTCAAAACAAACAGAGCTCTGTAGAACAAGAGAATAATAGAAGTGGTATTGGTGCATTTCTCGCAAGTATAAGAATATTATTTGACAACCCTCTCTCTAGATTAGTATTAAGAGCTACTACGTCCAATGTTAAGTGTATAGTTAACAATAGAGTTATGGAAAAATCAACAATATACTATGCTTTATCGATGCTTGCAGGCGAACAAGTTAGTTGCCCCATTACAGCAAGATTCGCTAGTTACCTAGTGGATATCCTTATTAGAATCGGTGTTAGAGCACTTGGTGGAAGAGAAGAAGATCTCGTAGAGGCTCTAAAGGATCCTGCCCTGAGAAGAGGAATTGAGCTTGTAATGAAGGGGTTAGGTCTTTATGGAGTTACTGTTCCACAAAAAATGCCAGCTCCATTTCTTATAGTATGGAACTTTACTAATATGTGTAATCTTAGATGTAAGCATTGCTACCAGAGAGCCGATAAGCCTTTACCCGATGAATTGTCTCTTAAAGAGAAGCTTATGCTCGTAGATCAATTGGATAAAGCAGGTGTTGCAGCAATAGCTCTAAGCGGTGGAGAACCCACTATACATCCTGATTTCTACAGAATAGTATCAGAAATCTCTTCGAGAGGAATGTATGCAGCAGTAGCGACTAATGGCTGGGTTTTCGCTGATATCAGGAACTTAGTTAAGGCTAAAAAAGCTGGTCTGAGATATGTTGAGGTATCAATTGATAGTGCTGATCCGAAGAAGCATGACTGGTTTAGGGGAGTCCCTGGTTCGTGGGAAAGAGCTGTAAAGGCTCTGAAAAATGCTGTAAAGCTAGGTATTAGTAATGCATTAGCCGTGACACTAACTAAGGTTAATGTTGATGAAGTAGAGGATCTTATTGACCTTGCAGAAGAGATCGGTGTTCAAAGAATTGTATTCTTCAACTTCGTTCCAGTAGGTAGAGGCAAAGATAACATATGGCTCGACCTAGACCCGCTTGAAAGAGAGGAGGTATTGAGGAAATTATTTAGAGAAATGAAACGAAGGAAAGGCTTACAGATCATTAGTACTGCTCCACAATACGGTAGAGTCTCTATGCAAATGAGCGGTGGTAAAGAAGTTGCTCCAACACATTTCTATGTCGGCGACGATCCCATAGTTAAAGCAGTAGCAGAATTTGTAGGTGGTTGTGGAGCTGGAAGAATATATGCAGCCATTCAGCCGAACGGAGACGTTACACCATGTGTTTTCATGCCCATAACTGTAGGAAACATTAGAGAAAAGCCCTTCTGGGACATCTGGACAAATACACCCCTCTTCAACCTTCTTCGAGACCGCGACAAATTGAAAGGATTCTGCAAAAAATGCCCATATAGAAACGTATGTGGTGGATGCAGAGCAAGAGCCTATGGATACTATAACGATCCCATGGCACCTGATCCAGGATGCATATATAATCTCAAGTACTGGAACAAGCTATTACAACAACAAAAACCAAAAATAACCATTATCAAAAAACACTAATCACTTTCTCAGAAATTCCTCCTCACATTCATAATTATAGATACAAAGAAATTGTTTAGTAAGTGTCTAGAAAAATATACATTTTGGATAAACATGATGAACCTTCCCCTACACGACCCTCCAGGGGATGAATGAGCGGGTGAGATTCTGATAAAAATTACTTTATGTCTGATCGGGGAAAGAAGTCATAAGTAAGAGTTTTCCCACTTTTGCATATAGTTCATCTAGAGAATCTTCTAAGCCTTTGAATATTTCTTGACATGTTTTAAAGTTTCCTAATTCCCTACAGACATTGTTTATTCTTAGTTTAAATAGGTTGATTCTATCAATAAGTTCCTTGACATAGTCTAGGTCTTTGTCTATTTTTATGATTGCTTGTTCTATAACATCTTTTAATAGCTTGTTAATTAGTTTTGTTAATTGTGGGTATTCTTCATAGTATTTTGGCGGATATATCTCGGGTAATGCCATTAAGAGGTCAGCTTTAAAGAGTGTTATAGTTTCTCCGTTACTGAGCCCGTCAAGCTTATTAATCAGATCACTAAGCTCTATTGGTGACATCATGGATATAGGTCCATATATGAGAGCCCTAAGCAGTTCTAAAAGCTTTGAACGCTCCTTAATCCTCTTTAGTGCCATTTCAATAGTTTCGAGTATTCTCGCGGCTAAGTATTTCTTTAATCCTAATAAAGGATATATTTCTAAAAGTGTCACTAAACCCATTGCTTCGCCATAGTCATTGTTCATTGCCGCTACTATTTTTTCAGCTTTAGTGTCTTCCAAAATCTTGGCAGGGTCTACGTTTTTTATCATTGTTTTTATTACTGATAATTGCTTATCTACTCGGAATTGGCTCTTTACAGCCTTAAGTATTTCAAGACCGATCCTATACATATTATTGTCAGCACTTTTAAGAAGCTTTGCAATTGTTTTACCAATGACTCCGAGGTCGCAGTTATTGCGTGAGCACCAATATATTGTTCCCCAAGGATCGCTTACTAGGTTTTCTTCAAGGTTCATTTTCTACACCTGTTAGGTTAGCTGAACAA
>JAMOPC010000055.1 GCA_027064845.1 Desulfurococcales archaeon
TTATAACACGGCCCCTATGAATCCTTTCACCTTCGTGAATCTCCACAGTTACTCCAGGCCAGTTAGCTACATGTACTTTCTTACCTGTCAATATATTGAATAGCGTGGATTTACCTACATTGGGCTGGCCAAGTACTCCTACTTCTATATATTTCTTCAATATAGCACCCCATATTTTCCAGGCTTATGAGTGAGAAAGAAATTATCATAAGGAGCCTTGTATATGTTTTAATTTGTTCAAAGAGGTTGTACAATTATTCTTCTTGCAATGCCTCTTCCTATTGCTATTTCCACTCCCATAACGCGTATTATTAATGGGCCTCTTCCATAGTTTACTACTACTTCTACAATGGCTCCTGGAGTTAATCCCATTTGATACATTCTATATGCCCATCCACCTCCACCCATATATCCTACTATTCTCGCCTTCCTTCCTGGTGGCAACATTTCTAGCGTTGTTTGCATCACTGTTTATCACCAATTGTTAGGTTATCCGAACACCTTTCTCATAATATTAATATAATCAAATAAACCATAAAAAACCTACCGTGAAATACAAGAAAGATAAAACAAAAAATAGTAAAAAACATGATGAAGTGGTGCTAACAAAAATTGGGGTTTCTGTGTAATCTTAAATGGCTCATAGACCAATACGGAATTCTAGGAGTATTTATAGTATCTCTGCTCGGAAACGCAATACCTTATTCAACAATTCCTTATTTAATTTTTGTAATCATATATGCAGGTATAGTAAAAGATCCATTAATGAATGTATGGATAGCTCTGGCAGGAGGACTAGGCGCGGCTATCGGAAAACTTATTGTATATTATTTTGGGTTTGGACTAAGAAAAATTCTTCCAGATCAAACATTACAGAACATGGAGTTTTTCACAAAATTATTTAAAAACTCAGCCTTCATAGCAGTATTATTATTTGCAGCTTTACCCCTTCCAGACGATATACTTTATGTCCCCCTTGGAGCAATGAGGTATGATTTGAAGAGATACTTTATTGCACTCTTAATAGGAAAAACAATAATTACTTTTCTCGCCGTCTACTTTGGAAGTTCCGTTGCGTGGTTATTTGAGTCAACAACATCTTACCCTGAATATGTCACAGTACCAGTTCTATTAGTCCTAACTCTTTATCTAACTTATCTAGCAGCAAAAATAGATTGGATTAAACTAGCAGAAATAACACAAAAAGAAGGAATACTGAAGGGAACAAAGTACCTACTAATACAAGTAGCTCTACACACTGCCTATATCTTCATTAAACCAATAAAGAGAATCACTAGGAAAACAAACAAGTAATAAACCAAGATATATATTATGCCTTATACTTTAAATCAATTGAGGGATGAAGAGGAACCCGGGAAAATAGCCCCTTCGAGGGGGCGATGACATATCCTAGCCAGTAAGCGGGCACGGACCTCTATAAGATCATATAGATTCCATATATGACTGCCCAACCAATGTTATCCTTATTCCTTTCCGCTTTTCGAATTCTCTTATAATTGGTTCAGACATTTCTATGAGTTTTGAACAGTCATAATCACAATACAATGTAATAACGATCTTATCACCCATGATGCTATGATCCGTTACTACAACTCTTTGATCACGATAATAATCAAGAATCACTGATAAGTACATTAATAGTACTTGATCTTCTAGTTCATCAAACTTAATACTACCCGAAGAAACGTTCTCTAAAAGCACTGTTGCATCGTCAACAATCTTTTTATTGATCGGTTTACCCAGATATTCTTTAAAGAGATTGATCTTGTTCTTATTTTCACGTAGAATCTCGTAGAGAAAACTAATTAAAATAAGGTTATCATATTGAATACTAGTATTTAGTGTTCCAGCTAATTCTATTGATAACTGTATAATTTTAGATACATGTTTTAAGCTATTCTCCTCTGTAAATGCTCTATGAAATTTCACTATAGTATCCAGCATTGATTTACTAACATTTCTATAGAGAATATAATAGTCTTCAAGAATCCTCCACTGACCAAAAACTTCAACAGCACCAACAACTTTGCTTCTAACAGTATTTATAGCATCAAGGAAAGACTTACCAGAATAAATTAGATAAGCTGCTGTAACCGTCCCGCTTCTGCCGATACCCCCCATGCAATGAACAAAAACCTTTCCACCCCTGTTATTAATTATATTATCAATAAACAAAGAAATATCATGAAGAACTAAGAGTTCCACAGGATGTAAGTCAGGAGTAGGCGCATAATATACTTCTAAACCATAACTGCTCAATAACTCGAGATAATAATTTAGTCCTCCAGGAATCTCATGAGGCATTACAAGTACAACAAATGCATCAAATATTCTAGCATAATCATTAATTAATGAATAGCTTGGAAAAGGTCCTTGTGCCAATTTATTCTCTATAATCCATACATAGATCAAAATAACACACCTAACTAAAATAATAATCCTTCAAAATAATATAGCCTATTCAAGAATAGATGTATGATGTGTTTAAAAAAGGATTATTTTTATTCTTTATCCTTTCCTGCTCACAGATTTTAGTGTTAGTCCTCCTAAGATAATAGTTAGTAAATATAGGATACCAATCATAGCCTCTATTATTACTGCATTGTTCTTTAATTGACTATATTGATCATCTACGTGAGTTATTATTTTGCTTGATTCATCTTCTATCTTAGATGATAGATCTGACTTTAACGAGTTAAGTGAGTCTTTTATGTTTGTAGTTATCTCGTTTTTCGCCGAATTGATAGCTGTTGATAAATTGTCTTGTAACTGTGTGATCTCTTTCTTCACATCATCGCTTAACTGGTCTATTCTAATGAAGAGTTTCCCTACACTTGTATTAATTACCATGACCTTATCGTTTACTTCTTCTATAATACCCTTGATCTCGCCAAGCTTTGTATCGATTATAACTATTTTATCTCCTATAATCTTGATATCATTTACTACATCATTTAGTCTATTTGATAATGTAGTATTTAGGAGCACTACAAGGTTTCTTAGGTCTTCTGCAGAGGTCTTAACCAGTGATCCTAGTTCATAGAGATCGTCTACAACTACCAATACTTTTCCATTATATCCCTTTAGCGATAATAATTGTGTATTGTTAGCTGCTTCAACTGTTATCTTATACACTCCTTTCTCGTCAGCTTTAAATGTTAATAGATATGTTCCTTCACTGAGTTTCTTCAGATCATAGCTTACATCGCTTCCACCAGGACTTGTTACCTGAATGCTTAGCTTAGCATCTCTAAATTCACCATTATACATCGTTACTATGATCACTGATACATCTTCTCCCGTCTTTATTGTTGAAGGAGCAATTAGCTTGACATTAATTTCACCAGTCATGTATACTGTTATGTTTCCAGATAATAACTTTAGTAGCTGGCCTATACTTGGTGGGTAATAATAAGTTGATGGCATGTTTAGAAATACTTTGTAGGTTCCCGGCAATAGATATGGCAGTGCTAATGTCCAGTTTAGGAACCCGCTCGTAGTATTAATTGGTACTCTTGATATAAATCTACCACCAATATATAGTTCTAGCGAAGACACGTATCCTAATAGGTCTAAGCCGTATCCTTGAATATTAACTATACCACCCATAGTCACTCTTTCTGGAGATATAATTAAACCAGCAGATGTTACTAGTAGTCTTGCTTCACCCCATCCAGGAATTATGAATTTAATCAGAACTTTTCCGCTCTTCATCGGTGTAAAGAACTCCTCATATAGACCTACGCCATTCTTTACTGAAGTTTTATTCGTTGATACTAGAATGTGAGCGGTCAAACTATAGGGTGTTCCGATGATCTTATTGACAATCACTCCAACATCTGAGGTACCCATGCCCAATAACTGGATTTTTCCAATACTATTTGGTCTATATAATGGTACCTGTCCCATGCCAAGGGAGAATATTATTTCTGCATCTAAGTAACCTACCGGGTTTAAATTATCTATTTTTAGTATAGATGCTTTCTCAATTTTTTCATTTGGCACAGGTAATGCAAGGAATGGGTCACCGAGTAATGATAGCTTCATGACCTCTGATATTATTATTTCAGACTCAAATGGTGATCCAAGCAACCACATAGTATTCATTAAGTAATAGGCTATCC
>JAMOPC010000056.1 GCA_027064845.1 Desulfurococcales archaeon
GGGCGTATTCCAAGTATTACGTCGTTGCTTGTTAGTGTATTTATAAGTTTCTTAGCTATTTCTTCGGCTAATGGGATTGTTAAGCCTGGGCATTTTAGTGAGTAGCGTGTTTTTGTTGGTTGTTTTATGCCTATTCCTCTTATTGCTTCAAGTGGTAGGTGTTCTTTGAATTCACATTTGATAAGATTCATTGGTGGTGTGCCTATAAAGGTTGCTACGAATGTATTTGATGGCTTATAGTATAGTTCTTCTGGTGTCCCTACTTGCTGTACTTTACCTTCCATTAGTACAGCTATTCTATCAGCCATTGATAGTGCTTCTACTTGATCATGTGTAACGTAAATAGTTGTTACGCCTAGTTCTTTCTGTAGTTTCTTAAGCTCTGCTCTCATTAGAAGTCTTAACTTTGCATCAAGATTGCTTAATGGTTCATCTAAGAGCCATACTTTTGGTTTTCTAACTAATGCTCTAGCTAGTGCTACTCTCTGTTGTTGTCCACCAGATAACTGGCTTGGATACCTGTCTAATAGGTGTTCTATTTCTAGCTTCTTCGCGATCTCTAGTACGCGTTTCTTTATTTCGTCTTTTGATAATCCCAGTTCTTTCCTCCTAGCCATTAGGGGGAATGCTATGTTCTCATAAACAGTCATGTGTGGGTATAAAGCATAGTTTTGAAAAACCATTGCTATATCACGGTTCTTTGGATGTACATAGTTTACAAGCTTGTCATCAATATATATCTCGCCAGAATCAGGTGTTTCAAGGCCAGCTATCAATCTTAGTAGAGTTGTTTTACCACTTCCACTAGGTCCTAAGAGGGCGAAGAACTCCTTATCCCGTATTTCTAATGAAACATTATTAACAGCTATTACTTTTCCAAATTTCTTCACTACATTCACGAGCTTTACTCTAGCCATTTTTCCACTCTCGTAACTATAATTATTTTTATTGGGGACTTTATCCTATTTCTCAGCTCTTTCTCCGAGCTATCCATGTGAATAAGTAGCCTACTATGGCTCCTAAGAACAATCCTATGAGCAGGTAGAGTGGTGATGTTTGTTGTGTAGTTGTTGTTATAGTGGTTGTAGATACTGATGTATGTGTAGTTGTTATTTGTTGTGTACTAGTTATTGTTATAGTAGATGTTTTTTCAACAGTTGTTGTTATAGTACTTGTCTTATAGATTGTTGTTGTGATCGTTTGTGTGATATTTGTAGGTGTTATTGGAACTGTTTCCTTACCAATGCCTTCGAGGACCGCGAACTTCTTGTTTTCAGGATCAAAGCTTTTCAGCACACTATATTGTAGTTCCTTAGTGGGTGCAAGCAAATCCATGATCCTAGGTAGTACTCCAGCTATTATTGCTTGTTCATATCCTGGGGCGCCCAGTGTCCACTCCGACGGCTTAGGTGTTATTGACCTAATTCTCTGCGGACCGTATCCGTCATAACTTGTTAGGGCTACGACGTATTTCCATTTGTCAATGTTCTCTACATCGATTAAAAGCTTCTTGTCTATAACAGCTACTATTGTATTAGTTGTCTCGTCAGCGAATACTTTGAAGTAATCATCTTGTACAACAACTGTGTCGTTGTAGTAGTATATTGCTGCTTTTTCTCCTGCGGGAACAGGGCTTGTACCCCATCCGGGAGCTATTAGGATAGCGATTTGCCAGGAACTATCTTTTGATATGTTCACGTTTAGCCCATAAGTATCTGTTCTTCCTGGAAGGTCTGCCGTTGTATGAATGTATATGTGTATGTATTGTAGACAGAAACCGTTTGGACCGCCCCATGGATTATCTCCAAGGTTCTTGACTTTAATCTCAAACCTTACTTTATCGTCTTCGTTTATTACCCTGAATTCTAGCATGTCAAATACTCCGGGTTGGAACACCTTGTTTAGTGGATACTGGTAACCTCCTGGGCCATCATCGTCTCCTTCAGGGTCTTTCATGTCGAAAACTATTTTGCCAGTAACGCCGCCTGTGGGTGGAGGTGGCACTTTTAATCTATAAGCGTATCCAAGTCTTGTAGAATACTCTATTGGTTCATAGTTCTTATAAACCACTATTGATATGTACACTAGGTCACCTGTAAGTAAGCCTAAGTAACTCCATGGAATATATACTTCTACTACACTGTCTACACCCACATCTACGGAGTAAAGGGTAACATATCCTCCTTTACCATTTGCTGCATTCACATATCCCGTTCTCTTTGCAGGACTTATGAGGATCTCGAAAGCAATGGCATGTCCTGGGTCGATTGTAGAGTTTCTTAAGAATACATTGTATCCCGGATGATATGGGCTTAGGCTACGACGTGGTGATGATAGATAGATAGCTATTTTTATATTATTATTGTTTAATACTTCTTTGTTCCAAGGAATAAGTACTGCGTATAATCCATATCCATTAACGCCTATGTATGTTGACTTAACATATGATGCTCCTACTGTTACATTTAAGCCTTTTTCATCACTTATTTGTTGGCTCCATACATTGTCTAGTTCACCATCAATCTTTATTGATGCATCTAAGGGTTTAGGTATATAGGAGTTAAGCCACCCCCTGGACTCTCCATCTGGATAGAAGCTTGCATATAGGTAGCTTGGCGGCTTCAATCCAGCGTATACATAAGCTCTTCTTAGATATGCTTTGAATAATGGGTCAAATGTTTCGGGGGATCCTCCGCCATCCCATCCATACCACCAGAACCAGTCACTAGCCTCAGCTTTTAGTAAATACTCTATGCTTTTAGGTGACTTCTTGTATGCATCCAATATCGTTGAAGAATTAAGCGCTCTAAGTACGTCTTCACGTGCTTTCTTCAACCACATCCAAGCAGTATTTTCTTGTCTATCCCCTATCCATATGGAGAGTTCTCCGCCTCCCCATGATCCCTCGGGAATATGTGCTTTTACACTTTTTCTCGGTAATTTAGTATATGCGTCTCCATAGTTGTCTCTTGGCATGTCTGTTATGTCTATGTTTTTCAATGATAAGTACTCATATGTTTTCAGTGGCAGGGGTGAGGCATAGCTGTTATACAGGTCGACGAATTCTCCTGGAGTTATTGTTTTAATTATGTTCTCCTTTTGTAGTTCTCCGAGTTTCTGGTATAATGTTTCTAAGAATAGGTCGCCGAATTCCTCATAGTTTTCCCATGGGTTTTCTCCATCTAGAGCTATTACTAGTAGATGAGGCTTATCATCATTAATACTATTGGCTATGTTGACGATCCTATTACATAAGTCTTCTACTGCACTTGATGCTGATTGTTTACTGTATTCAAAGCTTATTAGATTACTTAGCTCAGTATTTCTAAAGACCACATAGATCCTGTCATTGCTGTATTGTATATACCATGCATTGAGATAAGGAGGTGATGACGTGCTTATCCCTGCTTTGCTTAGGAGTGTTTGGTCAGTAATTGTCCAGGTAATATTTGCATTAGTAAATGCTTCTAAAACATATTCATTAACAGCTTGTTCAGCTGGCCATATTCCTCTAGGTGTATAGTTGAATACTTGTTTGAACAACATAATGCTTTTCTCTACATGTAGTTCTATGTCATCGATCCAGCCGAAATCAGTTATTATAGGTGCTAGTGGGTGACTATAAGGTACTGGTATGAGCTCTATCTTATTTTCATGAGCTAGTTGTCTATATAATGGAATTATCTTCTTCATTATATCGAGCTGGGTCTCTAGTACAAGTTTTAAGTCATCAACTGTATATTTGGGAGCTGGTGTTTCATATCCTCTTTTCATTAAGTTATAGATGTCCGGATATTCTTCTTTTGCGACCAATGGATCGATCCAGTATAGATTAAACATTACTGCAAGATCTATTACTCTTTGATAATATTCATTATGTGGACCAACAAATCTATTGGTAACACATGCATATAGTTCTTCATCAGATTTAGCTATTTCACTACATACTCTGAGGATTTCTTGAGCTTTATCTCTTATGACCTTATATCTTGGTATTTTATTAACGAATCTATTCCAGTTTATGTCGAAGAATCCTCCAGGCATTTTAAGCATATCATATACTTCTTTATTACTGAGTTTTTCACCATTAGCTATTTTCCATGAA
>JAMOPC010000057.1 GCA_027064845.1 Desulfurococcales archaeon
TAGCTATCATTGGGTGTCTCTTACTGTGACCAATAATAGATTCTTCACGTGTATGGACTAGGAATGCTGGTCTCTTAGTCATTAGGGCAGCTAATGCTGCTTTTGCAGCAATCTCGTTACCAACGTCCTCGGCGCCGCCGAATCCGCCTCCTAGTGGTGGCACTATTACTCTTACCTTGTTAAATGGTAATCCTAGTACTTGTGCAACAGCTTTCCTTGTGTCGAATGGACATTGTGTTTTTGCGTAGATTGTTACTCCTCCGTCTGGTTGAGGTATTGCTAGTGCTGCTTCAGGTTCTAGATAGGCGTGTTCCTGCATTGGTGTGCGGTACTCGTTTTCAATAACTACAGCTGCTTCTTCGAACGCCTTCTTAACGTCTCCTGTTCTGATCTTGTACCTTGATACTACGTCGCTTCCTCTCTCTTCGTGTATTAGAGTGTGTTCTTTTTCTCTTAATCCTCCCCATTCAACTATTTTGAGTGGATCGAGTATTACTTCGAGTGGTTCGTACTCTACGCTTACGAGCTCTGCCGCTTCTCTAGCATTCTCCATAGACTCTGCTACTATTAGTGCTACAGTGTCTCCAATGTATCTTACCTTCTTATATGCGAGAAGTGGCTGGTCTGGTATAACATATCCTACGTCATTTATTCCTGGGATATCGTTTGCGGTGATTACTTTGAGTACACCAGGGTATTTAGCGGCGTCTGTTACATCTATTTTCTTAATCCATGCATGTGCATACTTTGTTCTAACACTATATACGAATACTGCGTTTTGGAACAATTTCTTAAGGTCAGCTGTGAACCATGCTTTTCCAGTTATCTTGTCTATTGCATCCCATTTGATGATGCTCTTGCCGATGTATTTGAATTCTTCTGTTTTCTTTTGTTTTGTCTTGTCAAAGACTTTTTCAACTATTTCTACATATTCGGGCTTACTCATACATGGATCACCTCCCAACTACTTTCATGTAATATTTCTTACGTACTTCTTCTTCGTCAAAGTAGATCTTCCCTTCTTTGATGTACTTGGCTGCTAGCTTTACTGCCGCGAAATAGTAGTGGTAGCTTCCACATCTACATAGTGTGCTGCTTAGCCATTCTTTGACCTCTTCCATGCTCGGATCGGGGTTTTTGTCCAGTAGTGCTTTAGCCATTAGAATGAATCCTGGTGTACAGAATCCACACTGTACACCTTTTGTCTCTAGGAAGGCTAGTTGTATGGCATGGATCTTGCCTTCGGGTGCTAATCCTTCAAGAGTTGTTATTTCGGCTCCGTCAAGTGTTGCTGTTAAGGTTAAGCATGAATGTCTAGGCATGCCATTTACTAGTACAATACATGTTCCACATTCTCCTCTACCGCATCCCTCCTTGACGCTTGTTAGTCCTAAACGATATCTTAATGTATCTAATAATCTCTCATTTGGTGGCACTTCTAGCTCGTATTCTTTGCCATTAACTTTTAGATGAACTTTTACAAGTTTCTCCTCCATCACGATCACCCCTTGATCCTCTCATATGCTCGTAATAGGTTTCTCTTCAAAACAACTTTTGACATATCCATACGGTATTCTGCTGTTGTCCACCAATCAGTTACTCTCTCCATCTCTGTAGGCAATACTTCTTCAGCAGCCTTCACTATGATCTCCTCGCTAAACTCTTTTCCTCTTAGGAACTCCTCTGTTTTCTTAGCACGAGCCGGGATTCTCTTTTCACGTACCATGTCAAAGCTTATTCTTACATCTGCTATCTTATTGTCTTCAAGGTGGAGGAATGCTGCTCCTGTGACAACGCCTGCTATTAGTAATCTTCTTCTATCAAACTTATAGAAGCTACTGCTACTGTTCTCTGGTGGTTCAGGTATTATTACTTCGTATATTAGCTCGTTGGGCTTTAAATCGACTTTCCTCTTATCTATGAGGAAGTCTTCGAGTTTAACAATTCTCTCGCCATTAATGCTTTTGATCCTGAGCTTTGCATCGTATACTAGTAATAAGGTTATATAGTCATTATACTGTGTTGCTGAAACAATGTTACCTGCAATGGTTGCCTCCATTCTTAGAGCCATAGTTCCAAATAGTTTAAACACGTCGACGAAACCAGCGAATCTCTTGTCCTTGTGGAGGAATGACTGGCTGATCTCATATAGTGTTGTTGCTGCACCAATATGTATTCCATCTTCTTTTTTCTCAATGAATGCTAGCTCTTTCTTAATAGCGTTTAGATCGACTAGATACTTTGGTATCGGAATCCTCTTATCCCTTATCAAGACGATTAATTCTGTCCCTCCAGCAAGGGGCTTTGCCTCACCGGCGTGTTTATCGAGAAAGGCTAATGCGTCTTCAAGGCTCTTTGGCCTATATACATCGAATCTCGCTATGGCTCACTCACCTCATGAGGCTTATATATTATTATTTGGCGAAGGGGATAAATAGGATACGCCCTTGTATATTCGTATACTTATCGATCAAGACTATTCATATGGTATATTACAGTATTACCTCGTATTACCCGAAATGGTTAGATATATTACTTAGGACTCATAATAAATCCAAGCAGAACAACCCCTATAGTCTGGAAGGTGTAAACCATGACTCTCAGAGTATGTAAAGATGTGATCGAATGCATTGGTAATACACCAATCATCAGATTACAGAGAATCGAAAAGGACCAAGGAGTAGAGTTCGAAATATGGGGCAAAGCAGAGTTCATGAACCCAACTGGAAGCGTTAAGGACCGTATGGCTTACTACATGATAAAGAGAGCAATGGAGAAAGGTGAGCTCAAACCAGGAATGACAATTGTTGTACCAACAACTGGGAACACTGGAATAGCCTTTGCTGCTTTAGGGAGCTATTTCGGGTTCAAAGTATTAATCGTTATTCCTGAGGAAATGAGTGCTGAGAGATTTATGCTAATGAGACTATTCGGTGCAGACTTCTACTTCACACCAGGCGGTGAAAGTGATGCCGGTAAAGCCCTGGAGATCGCTAAGAAACTGGCAGAAGAAAACCCTGACAAATACTACTTCTTCGACCAATGGAGCGATGAGGCAAATGTTCAAGCACACTATGAGACAACAGGTAAGGAAATACTTGACCAAATAGGTTGTCCAGACGCATTTGTAGCACAAGTAGGTACTGGAGGCACATTAATGGGTGTAGCTAAGAGACTCAAGGAAGAATGTAAGAACGTAATAGTAGCTGGTGCAGAACCAGCTGAGTGCCCAGTAGCGGCTTATTGGTTCAAGACAGGCAAGGAAGGACCATGGGGTAGACACGAAATCGAGGGTGTTGGAGACGGTTTTGTACCAGAGATCGTTAAGAGATATAAGCATCTATTAGACGACTTTGTAACAGCAACTAGTGACGAAGCAATAATAATGGCAAGGAAAATAGCTAGATTAGAAGCACTACCAGTAGGCATTAGCAGTGGTGCAAACGTGGTATCAGCAATAAAGCTTGGAAAAGCCCATGGATTTGGAAAAGGAAAGAAAATAGTAACAATCCTACCAGACTATGCTGCGAGATACTTCTCGACAAGACTATTCAAGAAGAAGAGAGAAATAGTTGACAGAAAGAAGTTACTAGAAGAACTAGGCATATAAGATTATTTACTTTTTTCTTTCTCCTTCTTTAATCTATTCTCAAAGAATGCTTCATTGGATTCGTACCTTTAAACTAGTATCATTGATAACCACTTATATTATAATCCATGGACGATCATAATTACACATTAGGTGAAATAAAAATGGCTAAGTACCGTATAGAAATTGATCGAGATACATGTATTGGATGTGGAGTAGCACCAGCAATTTGCCCAGAAATATATATGCTGGACCCCAATGATGGGAAGAATAGAATCACTGATAAGTACTTGATAAAATTAGATGAACACAAGGCAATAGGAGAAATACCGGAAGAATTATATGAATGTGCAAAAGCTGGTGCGGATTCCTGCCCTGTATCAGCAATTCGAATTATCAAAATAGAGTAATAGTCATCTTTCATCTCTTCTTTCCTTTTTATTTCTACTCCTATTCTGTCTAGAATTCTCAACATATAGAAGTGTACCATTCTATACAAAAACATTATCCATGT
>JAMOPC010000058.1 GCA_027064845.1 Desulfurococcales archaeon
ACACGGATACAGTCTTCTCAGAGAGAAGGAGAATGAAAAGAACAAGATAATTGAGAAGATCAGTGTTTTGAAGAAAAAGATCGAGAATATGAAGTCTACGATAACGAGTTTAGAAGAGGAAAAGAATTCTCTGAAAAACCTACTTCTAGATAAGAAAAGAGCTCTGCGCAAAACAGAGGACGTGATCAGAGATCTTAGCAACAAGAAGCTAAGACTTGAAGAACTAATCATGAAGTCGAAGAATATCAACGAGCTTGTAGCCAAGATCAGAGAATATAGTGAAAAAATAGCTAATGAAAAAGAGCTTCTCGACAAGAAGGAGATGATTAAAGAACAGCTGGTGAAGCTTAGGAATAAGAAAGCAATGATGGATGAAGAAATGGAGAGGCTCAGAGAAGATATTGGTAGGATTGAGAAGCAAATTGCATCTAATAATGCTAGGATCGAGGAGATCGAGAAGAGGATAAAGGAGTATGAAGTTGTTAGTAAGAAGCTAGTAGATGTTAGGAAGAGGATAAATATTCTTGAAAGTATGGCTAAGTTTCTCTATGGTTATGGTGGTAGAGGACCATTATACCAGTTAATCAGTCTTGTCGAGGACAGAGTTAGGAGCATAGCGTATGGGAAGTTTAGAGCTTTATTCATAGAGTATTTCCTGCGGCTAATGGAGGGGCATGAAATAATATCCGTTGACCTCGACCCCGAGTTCAAGCCAGTGATAAGAGTTAGGACGGATAAAGGGGCTGGAGAAGTAACTCAGCCTAGTGGAGGACAATTAACAAGTGTAAGCCTAGCATATAGATTAGCATTAAATGCTGTAGCGAGGGGTATGACTCCCCAACTGAGGAAGAGCACACTAATACTCGATGAGCCAACTTATGGTTTCAGCCCGGAGAGAGTTGAGAAACTTCGAGAATTATTGAATGAAATTAGTAGTGGTGGTCAGAGACAGATCATCGTGGTAACACATGATAGAACACTATTATCCATTGGAGACTGTAAAATAAGACTATCCATAGACCCAAGACTCAATGAGACAAACATAACCTATGAAGAATGCACATTATCAGATGAATATAGAGAATTTGTAGAAAACTTACTGTATAGGAAAACTACACAGCTAGTAACTGAGGAAAAGAAGGAAACAATAGAAACAAAAAGTGAAGGCTTTAAACCTATATTTAGAGCAAAGAAGACAAGTAGAGGGAAAAGCATTTTTGATTATCTTAAATAAAGCATGAGTGATGATCTAATTGTTTTTTGTCTAAATATTATGGCATTTATTGATTAAAATACATCCTTTCAATTGAGTGAGTCGTATTTTGTAAAGTAAATATTATTGTCCTCTATATACTAAGATATTTTATGAATGAATAATTTTCCATAACCTTTTTTCTGATTACGTGGGGATGGGTTATGGAGAAAAACTCATTTATACACATTGGTGCTTCGACACTATTTTTACTAGTAATTCTGTTGTCGTTGACACCACAATCGATTCCATATGTTAGGGCACAAAGCGAGGATTATGGGGTTTGGACGTTTCTCGATGCTAGTGATAAAGGTGTTGAGGTTATTGGGGAGAAGATAGGGGTAGAAGAGGGACAACCGTTTGCTGGTTGGTATACTGATACTGTTGTTGTTGATAATGAATCTGGCACTATCATAATTGCTTGGGCTCGATGGGATGCTGATAGTTATAATAATGATTATATATACATGGCTTTCCTAAAACCAGTCGATGCTGATGGTGACGGTTCTCCAGAAGCATACCAGAAGATAATAAGGTATGTGGCTAAGACAAAACTAGTAAGCTTGGATTCGCTTACTATTGGTACTGTGAATGGTAAGAAATACGTATTACTCACATGGACTTATTATGATTCCAACGAGCAAAATAATGTTGCTGGAGTAATATTTTCACTTAATGATGGCACACTTGTATGGGGACCCACAGATATAATAAATACTAATGCTTGGGAAGAATATAGCAGATCTTGTTATATACCTGCATATAATAGATACAAAGGAGGGTTCTTAGTAATATGGTATAGTAGTTCTGGTTCCGAAAACATTATTCAAGGTAAATGGATATATTACCGAAGAATCTGGAGACTCTCTGAAGAATTCAATATTGCTAAAACCAATCTTTACCACTATCAAGCCGATCAAATGCTTTGCATAGGAGGTACTGATAAAGCATTAATTGTTTACCGCGTATGGGATAGTAGTGAGAGAGAACCTGATCTATATGCTGCTCTTGTAGATATACATAATTCTAATGTTGAAATAAAATTATGGGATTATAAAGGAGTAGAGGAAACTATTGGTGTTAAAGGAGCTTATTTGAATGAGTACTTTATTGTTCCTATATTATCTGGAACCTATATAAAATACCAAGTTATTAGCGAGAAGGACGAAAGAGTAGTGGCTACTAGTAAAGCTATCTCTAAAGACGGTAGTTATCCGTATATATTTGCATTAAGTGATAGATTCGTACTAACATGGACTGATAATACCATTGGAGGTATTTGTATCGGAAACATTGATCCAAATAATAATTGGTATATTGCAGAGAGATGTATAAAAATATCAAGTAACGATAAAGTATACCATCCCATTATTTACGGTTATGAATTAAATGATAAAAAGTACGCTTTACTCACATATACGGAGAAGGATAGTAAAGGATACCGAATAGGATTAATAAAATTGCTACTGGGAGAACCTAGTGATAAACCTGAGTTAATAAGTAACGAAATTATCATAGACCACGTTGGAGATCAGATCGCACATGGTATCGGTGCATTAGTGTATCAATATGAAGACAAATATGGACTTACCTATATAGTACCATATACCGATACAAGCGATGGTGAGGAAGACTTCCTAGTATATATCTGGTTCCCAGAAAACACGATACTGAAAACTTATGATATTGAGTACTATAAATTACCCGATCAGAAGGATGAGTTTATTGATCGCTTGTTCGAGTTGGTAAAGGAGAGTGATTCCGTTAAAATAGCTGTTGCTTATTGGAGCATGGATGGTGTTGGGAAGGATTTAGCGAACATTGTTAGGGATAAGGGTGAGAAAGCATATGTTGTACTGGATAATGATGATAGGAACAAGGAAGTTATCAATTATTTGAATGAGGCCAAGGTAAATGTTGTAACTGATAATAGTATGCCAAGCGATCACATTATGCATGACAAGTTCATGATTCTGTATATGAAGGACACTAAGATCATTGTGTTGCTTACGGCTAATATTGGAGAAGAAGACTTCACCCAAGATGATAATGTAGCAATCATTGTTAATTCTCCGTCTTTAGCATATTTCTATGAGAAGGAGTTCAACCAGCTCTTCAAAGGGTATTTTGGCGAAGACAAGAAGTATGATTACGGTTTCGTATTGCCTGCTGAGTGGGAAGAGGAGAGAATAGTTTTTGAGGGAGTCTTCAGCCCAACCGAGAACGGCATGGTCGATAAGATACCGCAAACTATTTATGGCTACATATCGAGAGCTAAGACAACAGTATCTTTTACCTCTTATATATTTACTACTAGCGGGTATGTTAAACCAATTTATGAAGCATTAATTGAGAAGGCGAAAAACGGGTTAAGTATTGTTGGTGTTTTTGACGAGGAACTGAATACAGATACTCCTGGAAGAAGGCTTTACTGGTTTTTAGACAACATGACACAGTACGAAAATTTACAGATATATATTGATAATCATATGGGTAAAATGCATGCTAAGTTATTTGTTATTGACCAGAATATAACGATTATGGGTAGTTATAACCCGACTAAATCTGCTACAAGAATACATGATGAATACATTATTATCATAAGAGAGATAGGCGAGAAAAGAGTAGTAGGGAGTTTCTTCAACGAATACATTGAGAAAAACCTAATAAATAGATCCGTGCTAGCAAATACTCTGTATGAGCCGACTCATTTGATTATTAGGCGTGTCTTGTTCCGTGGACTGGATGATTTGGAGTGGGTTGAAATATATAATCCTACAGATCAAGAAGTTGATCTAAGCAACTACGTAATCGGGGATGCTGATAATCTCTTAGA
>JAMOPC010000059.1 GCA_027064845.1 Desulfurococcales archaeon
CTGGAAAAATCGTATATCTTAGGTTCATAGATCTCGATAAATGTATAGGATGCTATACTTGTCAAGCAGTATGTGACTTCTTACATGACGGCAGACCCTTCATCAAGGTCTATGAAACAGAAATAGGTCTTAGAACACCATTATCTTGTCTACATTGTAGTAAAGCACCATGTATAGAAGTGTGCCCTACTGGGGCTATGACGAGAGACGATACAGGTGCAGTATATGTTGATTCAATGAGGTGTATTGGGTGTATGGCTTGTCTATATGCTTGTCCCTTTGGAATACCAGAACTGGATCCTCAGCTTAGAGTCGCTACAAAATGTGATTTGTGCAAACCATTAAGAGAACAAGGACTAGAGCCAGCGTGTTACGCAATGTGTCCTGCTGAAGCAATCGTATACGGGTCTCCTCAAGATATAGGTGAGAAAATAAAGAAAAGAAAGGCTGAGATGCTAATTAGGGCAAGGATGTCTGGACCTACGTTGGAGTAAGAGGATAACAGGGATTTCGGAATTGGCTTTATTCATCTTTACGCTAATTTATTTTGTTCTTTTCATAGTCTCAGTATTACTTGTTACATTAGAATCCAGAAACACATTTGTCTTAATATTATTGAGAATTATAGCTTACTTATTACCACTTACAGGGATATTTTATGGTCTGTATGATGATTTATCCTTGATTTTCTTGGGAGTGTCCCTACCTATATCCATGTTGGTTAGCATGTATAATCTATGGTATAGTCAAATCAAGTACAATAATGATAGAAATCTAAGAGAACTAATAGATATATTTGGTTTATCCATAAGCTATACATTTGTTGCACCGAATTTAGTATCATTTATATTTACATGGACTGTTTCCGAAATAATTGGGTTTCTCCTTGTATGCTATGAAGGTGGCGATGAAGCATTAAGAGCTGGTTATAGATTCTTCTTCTTGAAGGGTATGACTTTTGAATTATCGGCATTAACAGTTTTGGTTATTCTAGCACAGAGAATTGGATTAGAAAATGCTTTATTGATTAATTTTAAGGAATTACCATTCATTAATGTAGATCTGCCTTTAGCGATATTTGTTATTATTGGTTTTATAACTACTTCTGCGATTGTACCATTTCATTTCTGGTTACCTCATGCACATAGTATTGCTCCTAGCACAGCATCTGCACTACTTAGTGGTTTAACTGTTAAAATGGGATTTTATGGTTTGTTGAGGGTTACTAGATTTACTATTACTCCAGACATCTTATGGTATGGTGTCTTAGTACTTAGCGGTATAACTACGTTTTATGGTTTTACAGTACTTTTGGCGCAAAATGATATTAAGAGAATGCTTGCCTATAGTACAATGGGTAATACTGGGTTCATATGTGCACTACTATCTATTTATATGTTGAACCCTTCATACCTATTATTTTATTCAGTTATCTTTAACATCTATGCCCATGCATTGTATAAATCAATGCTATTTACAAATACTGGTACTATCATTGTTCTTGCCAAGACAAGGGATCTAAGCAAATTAGGTAGTTTGGCAGCATTTACACCTTACTCGAGCTTAGCCACGTTATTGAGCGTGTTAAGCGCTTGGGGTGTTCCACCAACGGTTGGTTTTTTAGGTAAATTGTTATCTATAATAGCTCTAATTAACGTGAATAACGCGTTCTTAACTGTTTTTGGTTTGGTCTTGGTTTCGTATTCTATACTAATAAGTATTGTGTTCGGATACAAAATACTAGCGATTCATTGGAAGTATGCCAGTATACAGTTTAAACCTATAAAGATAGCATTGTATCCTCAACTTATTGAATTCCTAATGGGTACTTCTGGAATTATTTATGGATTACTTGTTCTACTGTTTTTTAACCTTGGTGCACTTAATGTATTGTTAATAATAAACATACTCTATTTGCTAATTATATTGGCACTGATTAATGTATTCTATTCAAACATTAGAAAAAGAATTATATGGTCGCTGGGTGAGGAAATTGGTTTATCCTGACAGTGACCTAGTAGGGTTCAAATATGTTCTAACCCTAATAGTAGCGGTGTTGCTTCTTCTCGGTGCTGCTCTAGTGGATAGAAACCGTAGACTCAGTAGGGTTTTCAGAAACAGTGGTTATTTGTTAATAGTCTTAACGGTTGTCATAGATTACTTTTTCTTGCATATATTAAACGAAATAGCTTATCCATTCATATTGTTGTTGGGAAGCATAGGATTAGCTGTTACAACCTATTCTGAGGGATATTCTAGAGTATTGTTTGGTGCTGCCCGCTCACTACAATTGCCTTTAGAGATCCTATCTATTTCACTTTATCTTGTTTTTACATCATTATATTTAATTGAGTTTGTAATGTTCTGGATTTTAACTGAGTTAGTCGGTTTCGTGATCATATTATTTGAAGGAACTAGAGAGGCTTGGAAGGCAGCTATAACTTACTTCATTGTTGACGCCTTAACAGCCGATCTCAGCTTATTCTCTATGTTAGCTGTTGTTGCACTGTCAACGGGTCTAGAAAACATTTTTACTTTGAATATACATGGTTTAGGCGGAATAAGTATCCCCTATGCGCCTTTTCTCACAGTAATTCTATTATTGGGTTTTATTGCTAAAGCGGCACTAGTACCTCTTCACTTCTGGTTGCCTGATGCATATACTGTAGCCCCTACACCGGTTGTTTCAATTTTCAGTGGTGTAATGGAGAAAATGAGTATTTTCGGAGCTTTAATAGTAACACGTCTCTTGTCTATTGATAAAGTAGTGGGTGGTTACATGTTCATAGCTTTAGGCTTTATTACAACAATTTATGCAACCACTCAAGCAATTCTTCAAAATGATACCAAAAGACTTTTATCGTATAGTACAATGAGTTATAGTGGTTGTTTAATGAACTTGGTTGGGCTCTACATATTAACTAATTATAATTCAACTATATTTACGGCATTGATATTATTGATGTTTTCACATGGCGTTTCGAAGTCACTCTTATTTATGAACGTTGGAAGTATGGAAATACTTGCTAACACTAGAAACATTTATGACTTAGGATACTTAGCGAGAATAGATAGAGTTGGCGCCATAACAATTGTTATTGGCTCGATGAGTTTACTGGGTGTTCCTCCCACTATTGGTTTTATGGGAAAGTTTTCGGCCTTTTTAGCAGGTGTAACATCATTTTTTGACAAAGGAATAATTGCTCTCCCATACATTATCTCTCTAGCATATCTTTCTTCTATTGGTATGGTGTATATACTCAAATTTTTGAGCAGTTATTATGGTGGGCATAAACCCATGTTGAGCGGAATTTATAAATACTATGTCATGAATCTAGGCGAAATAATTAATAGTGCTATGGCGTTCCTCTATGGCATTCTAGGCTCTGTTCTACTTTACTACATCACAGGATCCATATGTGTCGTAGTATTTAACATAGTGCTTCTTGCAGTAGTATCTATCGGGTTAATACTGGTGTTGCAAGGTAAGATCAAGTTCAGAGAAGATGAAACTTGGATCGGTGGTGTTTATCCATGAGTTTTGCAAGAGCATCTATTGCTTACGAGTTGGATAACTTGTTAGAGAAAATAAGGAAGTGGTATACAGATATTGAGAGACTAATTGTAAAAATCGGGGCAAATATTATAGTTTTACCGAGTAAGATCGGTAGAAAAGTAGAAGACGCAATTATTTGTTTTGCTAACATTCTTGCCAAGACAGTAAATGATATTCAAAAAAGTATTGAGGAAAGCCTTGCTATGAGTAGTTTATACATAGGTTTCTTACTAACAATGGCTATGATTCTCGCTACGGTGTTATTCTATGTGGCTGGATATTAGCTTAACAATAATAGTCTTTTTAGTAATGCTGATTCTGCCTCCATTACTGGATGGTATTGAGAGAAAGATTCGTGCAAAAATACATAGCAGAGTCGGCCCTCCCTCAATTATGCAGACGTGGTATGATATAAGGAAGTTGTTTGCAAAAGAACTCGTGGTAACAGATACTGGTTATACAATGATCTTTATCGCTATATTACTATTTACTACAACTGTTTTAACTCTCT
>JAMOPC010000060.1 GCA_027064845.1 Desulfurococcales archaeon
TGGTTCTTGCTTTTTCAAATACTGAAAGCTGAGTTATATAAAACCTATTTACGATTGATAAACCTACTACAACTATGACTAATAATATTAAGCTAGCAAGATATTGAGACATACTCTTCAATATACTCACCAGTATCGAGTAGGAGATATAGATAAAGAAGAGAGGGATTAGTGACAGTATTCCATTTCGATCCTTATTTCTTCATTCTGTAAAAGACAACTATGATTGATGCTATTATAATCATATCTGTAATTATATACGGGAGTAGCTGCTCCCAGTTATTAGCTCCAATTGACAAGGTATAGCTTGAAAGAAATAATTTATCCCCGAATAAACCGCTGGCTACTAGTATGTTTTCATTACATGTCCCAATAAGTATGGATGTTGTTAGATCAGGATTCCCTATTGAAATAATTTTTAGAACTGAGTAACTCTTGTCTAGAACATATATTACTCCATAGACTGATCCATATTTAGTGTTATATGCACTTCCCATTACAAATAAGTAATCTCCACATTTCAAGATGGAATTTAATTTTTTAATGGGTTCTTGTTGCAGAGATTTTAAGAACGTACTTGTTGTAGATAATTCCTTTAAGTTTATTGAAGTTATATAGTATCTGTTACTCATGTAGTATAATATGTATATATCATCTCCGTTGATCATGCTGCTTAATACAGTTCCGTCTATTGATTGTTTATAGATTATGTTTCCTGCGGAATTTAGTATGTATATTCTTTGTCCTTCAACAGTGCTATTCCCGAGAACAACTACTTTATAGTTATCAGCGTAGATTATCCGTGTTATTACATCATTGTCTTTAGTTCCCCACACGCTAACATTGCTTAATTCATGGGTCTCAACATTATATTCTCCTAAATAATATTGTAGCCTGTATCCTGCTTTATACCGTGTTCCAGCTAATAAGAAAATGTTAGTATTTAAAAGTGTAGTATCGTATATGCCTATGATCTTACTTGTTGTCAACTCATACTTCTTATTCATAGCTCCGTTTTCATCAATAATTAGTATTATTAAATGATGCCGATCACTTATCAAAACCGGTACGTATGTGTAGTGATTACTCATTTCAAGTCTTAATGGAAACAGTGTGACATTATTATTGGATGACCACGTTTTTTCCCAATTAACTTTCCCGCTTAATGAAACGTTATAAATAATTAATTCATTGCCTACCATATTCATTGCTAGAACCATGATTGATTGACCAGTTATTTTAATGTCGAGTGGAACTAAGTCTTTTCCAAGCAAAAGTCTCCAGTTTTCATTAATAATCAAAGATGGGATGGATGCTAAGGATATAAGCATGTAATTTGAGATAATAAGTAGCACTACTAAGGTTGCTAAGACTAGAGTATTTCTATACCTTATATCCTTGATCACAAGTAATACACCTATAGAACCTCAATAATATATTAATTACTTGAGCCTTCTTAACATTAAGAATTCTCTCTCACCAAGATAAACATTGTCTGTTTCTAGCTCTTCCTCATTATATAGGTCATAGTAATATGCATTGTTATTCAGCTTTATTGGAGAAGGATATTTTCCTAAATTTATATATGTAAGTATTGTTTCTTCTTTCCACCACCTCTTAATAAATAACATGTTCTCATCAATGATTTCTGAATAGAAGAAACCTATTCGAAGAGCTTTATGTTCTCTATATAGTTTTACTAGTTTCTTAACATGTGCTAGTAAATCTAAATCCCATTTATCCTTGTCCCAGATCATTGGTCTTCTATTGTCGGGGTCAGGGCCTCCCTCTAATCCTATTTCGTCACCATAGTATATGGTTGGAGATCCTGGTAATACGAATAGTAATACGAATAATATTTTCAGCGTTTTTTGATCATTTTTTACTATTGTTTTTATTCTTGGAGTATCATGTGTTCCTAAGGAGTGATAAAGTGATACTATTTGATAATGAGGTAACGAACTATATACTGAATTTAATGCTTCCACGAGTTCTTTCAATGATTCTCTACGTTCAACTAATGTCCATAAGACATGTTTTCGCCAGTAATAATCCATGAATGTGTCAAAATATTCTTTATAATATACGGGATTATCTGAGAGTTCTCCTAAGAATAAAATATCTTCATTATATTCTTTGATCCTATAGTATATTGTTTTAAGCCACCAATGAAGTATTCCTAATCCAACATCTATTCTAAAACCATCAACACCATGATCGATCCAGTACTTGAGCACGTTTTCAAAATATTTTAATGTTTCTATGTTGTCGTGATTTATTTTAGGCATTGTAAGGACATTGAAAAATCCCTCATAATCATTCCAGGTAGTGAAACAATACCATTCCCTATACTTTTGCTCTCCTCTAATAGCTCTCATGAAATACTCGAAACACGATCCCGTATGATGAAGAGGAACGTCGATAATAATTCTCATGTCATTTTTATGAATAAGTTCTACGAGTTCTTTGAAGTCATTTAAATCGCCAAGGTAGGGATCAATTGTATAGTAATCACATACATCGTATCTATGATAGTTTAATGCATGAAAAATTGGTGTTAAATAAAGTGTTTCAATGCCTAGATCTTTAATATAAGTAAATTTATTAATGATCCCTCTCAAGTCCCCGCCACAGTATCCTCCTTCTCTAGGCACTATTCTCTTTATCTTTTCCTCGGGATCGTTTGTGGGGTCTCCATTTTCGAAACTATCTACAAATATCTGATAATAAACTGTCCCTATCCACCATTTTGGTTCATTCACTGTTTCTATAGTATTCTTATCGACAACGATATAAGAGGAGTTCTCGCCTACTCCTTCATCACCATATTCTAAAGTCTTATTTCTGTACTCTAAGATGAATTTATAAGTTAGTGTGCGTGGCAGATCATTTGCTTTTACATGGTATTCGTATGTTATATTAGTTCCGTATTCATATTTTGTGGCTGGTTTATATTCGTAATCATTAAGTAATAGTATGGGATTCTCTAATTCCTTAACCGTTCTAAGCCGGATTATCAAGTAATCATTAAAAATATGTATAAAGGAAGAGTCTTTTTCATCATGAACTATGTTTTCAAGAGGGTTTTTCGAAGACTTTACAATTAGTTTCGATAAACATATTTTTTTATTAGTATCATAGAAAGGTCTAATGCATCCAGTGTCTTTGTTTTCGGGATCCACGATATTTTCTAAGTCTTTATCAAGTACAAACCCATACAAGTATTCTCCAGGCCATAGTTTTAATACAATATATCCTCTATCACCGATTTTTCTTAATCGAATAAAACCTGGGAACCAATTAGTGAATTCGCCGATCAAATAAATTCTTCTAACATTTTTGGGCCAGTGCCTGCTTATTTCTACAATATATTTTCCCTTCCTACCTTTACCTATGATTTCTCTCCCCAATACTCTATACAAGTTAATTTTTTTCCTCCTTTCTCTCGGCAAATATTTGTTGATATGTATAGTTACTTACTAGGGTAGTAAAAAATTAAACGTGGTGACTCTATAAACTAGATTATACGTATAAATGGTTTATGAATAGGTGTGAATATGAATTCATGGAATCATAAGTTATTAACAATTACATTATTAGTTATAATTACATGGTCCCTTCTATTTCCTTCTTTGACAACAATTAGTGCACAAAGAAAATATCCTTTATATGTGTCTTTTGTATGGCATTATCATCAGCCATGGTATTATAATGAGAATGAATCAGCGTTCATATTACCATGGGTTAGAATGCATAGTATCGGTAACTATTACAAAATGGCGTATATTCTCAGCAAGTACCCAGATATTAAAGTTACTTTTACTTTCAGCGGGTCTCTATTAGAACAATTAATCGATTATATTGAGAAAGGTCTTATGGATTACAGAGAGGTCCTTTCATGGAAAATAGCTAATGGTGAAAAACTCAGTAATAAAGAAGTATATGATATGCTTAAAATGCCTGGAGGATTCTTCGACATAAACTGGAATAGATTCGTTAATAAAATACCAAGATATAAGGTC
>JAMOPC010000061.1 GCA_027064845.1 Desulfurococcales archaeon
TTATATTTTCCTATGCTGTTTTTAATCATCTCTTTACTCTATAAGGATAACGTTGTTTACAAGCGATTATTTGTGAACAGAATTCCTAGAATGCATTCGTTATTATATTATCTTAACATTTTATTAAATATGCGATATATTTTAAGGTAATTATTAATTCAATTAAATAGTAGAATTTAGGATTTAGACACGAAGTTGTAGTGGGGGCATATAAATTAGAGTCCTAAAATATCCAGATTTACTAGTTGGTGTATGGAATGTTAAGCCTCTCCCTAGTACCCTGAAATAGCTTCTAAGAGAATTAGAAATTTTTGAATAGTTCAAGTTAACTACCAACATCTACTCGGTATCGTTAAAATACTAGTACAATTGCCAACGTATTAAAGGACATAATAAAAAGGCTTTAGGGGAAAATACTCTGTTATCAATCGTGATACGGAGATCTTTACAGTAAGATTAATTGGTATAGTGAAAAGACTCGCACGGAATATATCCAGATATAGGATTTGGAGAATTAAACCTGTGCGGTAAACCCAAGTATAAAGCAAATATTATAGCACATAAGGTAAGCGTCGTGGGTAATCCAAGTTTATGTGTCAAACCACAATGAATATCAGTAATATTTATCAAAGAAGTAAATTTGAATAAATATAAACGCGACTACTGCTATAAAGTTACAATGTAAGGAAAGCTCATAATATTAAAAATGCATAATAATTAAGGCAATAAGAGTCCATTGGGATTAAAATTGAATAAACTATTAAAAATAATGTTATGATTTATTACCTGGCAATCAATTTTCTCATGCCATGATCTCAGTTAATATATCTATAGTATGTATATTGGCATTAGCATGTAGTTTTGACTTAAGATGAATTATAAATTCAATTAGTAATATTGATTATTCAAATTATAATGTCTTCACATCTGTTAGAAACGTCGATAATTGTTCCATATACATAAATTCTACAACGTTTGACTAGTTTTGTCTATAGCGGTTTATTGAACATGTATATTATCTCCTGAAACCTATTTCATTCCCATTTATTCTTAAGTATTCATAAAATAGTTGTATAGAAAATTATTTTTCAGTTAGGATAGCTAATGGGGATCATAAGCATCACCCTAATTACTAATAATGTTAGTTTTGCATAATAGTAGCAAAAACAATGCATCAAAGGACGTCGAGCTCACTAGAGAGATATAGTTAATAAAAATACACGATTACTAAAGTTGCTAAAAGAACTAGTTATGTGATATATCCTGCAACGATTGTAAACGTCCAAAATGCAAATAACCCCGAGACAACAATGGTAATATATTTGGTTCACTAAGCTTGTCGTAAAGTTCTATAGATAGAATATGAAGAAGTTTGTAATTCTCGCTTGGTTACGTATTATGAAAAAGAAAAACTCTAATATCAGAAGAGGCGCTGAAATATCTATGAATATTTATTACTTAGAAGCTAATAGGAGAAGAATAGGACATGTTGTTAAGATAAAATAAACTTAGTATCTTGAAAATTTAAAGTAAATAAAGTATAGTAGGGTAGGTCTAGAAATCTTGATCAAAATCTTAATGAATTGACAAAGTTATTAATTAAAGACAAGGGTCGAAATTAACGTCAATTTACACAAGTTTGAAACCAAACAATAAATGATTCAGCAAAGTTAAAATAATGAAAGCCTTAGAACTACTAAAATAAAAGCGCATTAATAGATCTAAAAATGACTTAGAAAAACAGTTGTAGTATCTAAGAATAGAATCTAAAAAGGTGTAATAACAAATAGTACAATAAAAGATATTCACTATATTGTCTGCTTAAACTATATAGCAGTCCTAAGCTTCCTTCGAATATTTTTATGTTTATTGATGTCCTTTATTAGTAATGTAATTCTGATGTAATGACGAAATTTATTTCAAAATGTAAAGCTAGTAACAAATGTATGACAAAGTAAAGCTTATATGGTATAATTTATTACATTATTACACCCTATCGATTGCCTCTGAGACATGAAAAGTATTTCATCTAATAGCTTTTCCTAGATATTCTCGATAAGATTTTTCTCCCACTGTCTCGCATCTGTAATAGGTACTTAACGATATTCGGCATAGTTACTCGAAAGATCGGATCGTGACATATTTTGTCGAGATATATTCTGAGAAGAGTATAGGGCTTCAATCGATATGGTGCTTCTACGATTCCAAACCTTATCAGGTTACAAGCACGAAGAAGCTCCCATAAAGCTTCCTCAACACTATACTCAACCGCTATGTCCCACGCTCTTTTATTTACCCATTTCCATGCAACAAAACAATCGATAAGCAGAACAATATGTTCTTTATAAACTGCGTGAGCAGCAGTAACAACAACTTCAGCCTCACTACATAAACCCCTTGCAGGAACACCATTAATCATTATGTCCTCAACATACTCCCGTAAGAGTTTTCCTCCATCCATATAGACGATCCAAGCAAACGCTGGATCAGTATACAAGTCGACAATGAAGCCATTTCTTTCTAACGTAACCGTGTAGGGCTCTGAGACAACGATCTTAAAACCTCGACTTTTTAGTGCATGAACTGCCCTTGGAAGGTCTCTTCTGTTCACGAGCATGTCAAGGTCTACTGAGACATGATCAATAGGTTTCCTATACTTATAGAGAGCATAGTCAAGCCCCCTAAGAGCCTCTACAACCTCTGCAGTGTTATGTATGAACCATTTGTATCTAGCCTCTCTCCGTAGAAGCTCTTCTCTGACCATGTCACCAACAGCACGAAGATATGGAAGATATAACTTATTTATCCTTGCAAGCTCAGCAAGCTCCCATATCTCTCTCGATTTTGGCTTGTAGGAATTTTCGAGAACCCTTATGAGTTTTAATGTCCTAGTATATTCAAACATTCAAGAACACTTCCAAGAGAGCTCGTTCGATCCCTGCTACCAGTATTAATTCTGCAAGGCGATACATACCTGGCTAGGACATTATATACAGCAACCTCTCTAATTAAATACTCCGAGGGCACGTCTGCTCTTTCAAAAAGAATATTAACGTTGGCATATAGATAAATAGGTTTCTCAACAATAGCTAGCCTTAAGAGAAACCTACCATAAACCGTTCGAAGAAATCTAGGAAAATTAAGAGTTGTAATGATCCATGCAATAAAATCAAGAAGTCCACGATCACAAACAAGAAAATTACATAGTTTCCTGAGTATAATCCTAGCAAAAACATGAGGCAAGAGAGACCAAAATTCGAGATGGATCCATAGCCCCCTAAGCCTCCTAGGGATACATATTTTGTAGTAGGGATTACAATTCCCGTAGAAAATCCTGAAATGTGATAGAAACTGGGCAAGGATAGAGGCAAACAAGTGGGAGCCTCTGAACCAGTGTATGCAAACAGACTTTCCTTTGGAATGAAAATATAGAGCCAAAAGCTTAGAGATAGTTGTTTTTCCTGAACCATCTACACCAGATAAAACAACATCTTTGATCATTTTGTTATGTAACATTATAGAAAAACCTAAAGCACATGTCTCGCGTCTCTAATCTAATACGTACCTCGGAATGAGGTGTTTATGTTTAAGTATCCACTCTAATGTTTCTCTAAGCCCTTGCTCAAATGGTCTTGGTTTAAGCTCTAGAAGATTCCGCATCTTCCTTATATCAGCATAGCCTCCTAGAGGATCACCTTTAGGTCTTGGTCCATATTTTATTTCAACTTGTATTCCAAGTTGTTCATTTACAATATTACTTATCATTAATGCGAGATCGTCTATTCTCATCGGTCTCCCTGTACCAATATTGATTACTTCTCCTTCAATACCACTTCTTTCAGCTGCTCTTACAGTTCCTTCCGCTACGTCTTCAACGTGAATAAAGTCTCTTACCTGTCCACCACCAAATACTACTAAGGGTCTACCATTAATAGCTCTCATTAAAAATATTGCAACAACCCAACTATGGCTTCGTGGTTTTGGTATTTGG
>JAMOPC010000062.1 GCA_027064845.1 Desulfurococcales archaeon
TGTGTCATTACCTCTATGAATAGTGTATCAGAAGGGAGGGTGTCTATAAAATTATGGGAGGGCTACCATTTATCAATTAGTGACAAGTAGTGACGACGTCTTCCCTTGAGAACATTATTCAATATTTCAAGCTTTCTCTTAACATTACCAGTTTTGATCCTTAAATAGCCGAGATAATATTCGTCAAACGTCGTTCTTGTAGCAAATAGTATTCTAAGAAATGATCCTTCACTCATAATTATATCACAATTGCTTGGATCAGAATTATTGGTTATTTCTACTGTTTTATTGCTTAGGACTATTCTTTTGCATTCCTCGTCGGTTTTAATGCAAAATCTAACAGATCCATCAAGTGGACGAGTAGTTAAGAATCTCTTGATATCGTTTATTAGTTTCTCATAGTCTAGAACCTTAGCCATAAATGTTTCTGGAGAACCTATAGTCTTGCATATGGGTAAATATTCATCAAGCTCTGGCGGGGGTCTAAATGTTAATGTTCCGATACCGTCTTCTATTGCTTTCCTAAATACTGCTTGAAGCAAAGCAATTGCGTCTGGTACATCTCTTGATACAATTTCAGTCACTATTCCTAGGCCTAGATCATGGCTATTTGATAAAATACTCGACTTAATATAATACGTTATCGCGTATCCATGGATCCCGCCGTTTGTGACTGTTATTACTTTATCCCTGGGATCGCTTACAAACCATGTCTCGAAAGGATTTAGTGAAAGGATACCCTTCCATCTATCAGAAGTCCTATAGACAGATCCTCGGTATTTTTTGTTAATAAACCTATAATATAGTGTTTTTAGATTTCCTTCAATACCTGCACAACTTGGATCTTTAACTATCTCTATTTTTCCAGTAACTTTTTTCGTTGATAAGTTTTCTTCTAGCCATCTATAAGCTTTCACTATATCGTCTAATACGCATACTCTATTATGATAAACTATCATGTCCTGGAACTTGAGCCTCCTATATATTCTATGCGCCGGAACACCATAGGATACGAATAATGCTGCTGTTGAGTATCCTTTATTCAAGGACTCGTTTAAGGCATATGATAAAAGTGTTCTTGCTATCTTCTTCCCCCTATACGATGGGAGAGTTGCTACATTAGCTACACCTGCAACGGGGAGAAATGATGGATAAATCGATAATTCTCTTCTGACAATAAATAGTGTTGAAACTATTTTGCCGTCACCTGTTTCCGCTACATAAATGTCCCCACTACGGATCCCGGTATCTATTTTTGACAGCCTTTCTAAATAATCTGTATTAAGATCCATTTGTTCATATACTGGAAAAGATTTTCTCAAAACATTACATACCGCGGGTAGATCATTCTCCTCGGCAACACGATATTTGATCAAATCACTTAATCACCATCAAAAATCTCTCTATCAACACTAGAGATAACATTACAGGATTCTATAATGAAAGTTTAGGTATATTAATTATCTACAACCTTAAAAATAGTCAGAGAGGGGGCCACCTCATCATTTATTCAGAGGAACTACCGGTTCACCATCCTTTAAATGATATATTTTCTAAAAAACCTTATAACATTAAATATCTATTGAAAATAATTGCCATTGGCTTAGCGAGGATCAAGATCCCTTGTTTCTATGTTTAATCTCGGATATAAGGTATATTCTCGCCATATATTTACTAAGAAAGTATAAGATAATCATATCCGAAGTTCTCTATGTTTATAATAGAACTTACCGTGATCCTATGAAATTATTAGCTTCGAAAAATGATTATATTAGCAAGTAGAATGCTATCAGTATTATGAGTATTCCTGCAATGAATTCAATTACTTGTGCATGATTCATTATATAGTTGGCGATTTTTTCTTGTTTTCCAAGCATGTATGAAGCTATAAAGATTATTAGTAAAGGTGAGATAAAGATAATATTGTATATTATTAGAAGTGGGAGAGTAAGATAGAGTGGATAATCCTTTATCATTGTGATGAATACGAGTAAGGGACCAGAAGTGCATGGTAGAAGTACCGTGACCGAAATTAGCGATAAGGTTAGAGCAGCTATATAGGGGCTCTTCAGCACTTTATCAAATACTCCGATCTTCTCACACCATGTACACTTTATTCCTTTTGAGTAGTTGCGTCCTGCATCAATGATATTATATAATCCTACTACGATAGCTATTACAAGCAATATTGTTGATGGAATAAATTGTGATAGTAATTTAAACCCGAAAGCGATCATATAGTATCCTATAAAGATCACTATTAAGAATGTTATAGCTGGCCCGATAATTTTTCTCTTAGCAGATAATAATGTTAATAGAAATGAGAAGTATAGAGTTATTGTACATGGGTTAACGGAGTCGATTAATGCTAGGAATATTAGGGATGGGAGGACTTGTGTTAAGCTATAGTTTTTGATTACTTCTATTCCCGAATTATTGCTAGGAGTAGTAGTGGTTGTTGTAGTGGTTGTAGATATGGTTCTAAAACATATATTATTGTAATTAACGTATTCTCTTAAGAACTCTCTTTGATCCTTGACAACGATATTAGCTATGTGTTCTTCTCCCATATATACTGGTATCTTGTTACCAGTATTGGTCTTAAACAAGCTTTCCAGGAATGCTTTATCCTCTGCTTCACCAATAACTAGTGCTGATACAGTACAGTTGTATACGATATATGTTTGTGGAACATATAATAAGAATTCTTGGTGTGTCAAACTATAGAGTTTACCGAGTTTGTCGACACAAGTCTTATTCGATCTTAGATCACAGAAGAAAACGTGTTCACTTCCGTAAGTTTTGGTTAAAAAATCCTTCATAGCATTACAATGGGGGCATTCATGATCGCCATAGATATAGAAATAGAATATGACATTCTCTTTTGATTCAGTACTTTGTGTATTGTTTATTGATAATAATGAATAGTTTTTGTGAACATTGATTTGAGAGTAGGTGATTGTCCCTATTATGGCGATCAATATTATTGTTAGTATGACAGCATATTTGACAGTTCTCATTACTTTTTTCTCCCCTATTATGGAGTAGGGTTTACTCAATTGTTTATATAGATTATCAGTTTCTCAAAGTATATATATCATCGCGAGCACTAGTGCTATTAATGCTGGTATTAGTGCATATTTTAGCATTACGTAGAGTGCTTGTTCTATTCTGTATCTTCCGAATATGTTCTCTATTATAGCTGATACGAGTACTATTGCTAGATATTTTACGATCACAATTACTATGCCGGGTATTGATAGGTGGGGGAATGGATATGGTCCTCCCAGTAATATATATACAATTGATAATATGGTTATAGTCACATCAACATCATGTAATAATATGCCTAATCCGAGAATTGGTCCTGAAAACTCTGTTTCAAAACCAGCAATTATTTCTTGCTCGGCCTCGGGGATGTTGAATGGTGGCATCATAGCTTTTGCTTGTAAAATTACTAGTGCTGCTATTAGTGATAGTATTAGTAATGGTACTGTATAGGGGTTTAGCCAATACTTCCATATGTTTACTGAGGCTGTATATACACTATATACAGGTGAATAATTCTTGCTTACAAGTGTTACTGGTACTAAAAGCGAGGCAAAATAGGCTGGTTCACATACTGTTATAAATGATAATATTCTAGAAACTCCTACACTAGTATATGGTCCTGGCATTGATAAGCTCATAATTATCATAGAGAGCGGTATCCATAGACAACATAGGTAAACATATACTAAGAAGTCATAGTTTCCTATAATCCTATAAGTGCTTAGTGGAAGTAATGCGGTCACCGTAATAGCTGCTGCCAATCCTGTTAATGCAAAGAACTTAGCGATCAGTGGCAGACTATATTTTGTCACTACTTCTTCTTTGACGTGTATTAGTTTCCATACATCGTAGAATGGCTGTAAAACACCTTTGGGACCAACGTATGTTGGCCCCATTCTTTTCTGCATATGAGCACTTAGTTTTCTATACA
>JAMOPC010000063.1 GCA_027064845.1 Desulfurococcales archaeon
TAATGAAACAAAAAAGGTTGAAGGAATCATTTTAGTAGAGACAATAATATCGCCAATACCCGAGAATCTTATAAATACTTTGAAACAGAGAAAGATTTACAATATGCCTCCATTTATACAATACTATGAATACTTGAGAGAAAACAATACTCTTATTAAACCATACATAGAAACTGCTAAAATACCTATTCAAAAATATAAGCCATGGACAAATATCCTTAGGATCGAAAAAATAACGTCTAAGAAAGAGCTCGGAGATAAAAAGATCTCCATGGAAAGAATAATTTACGGCGTTAAGATTAATAATGAATACTATATTGCTTCAATAAACCTTGGTATCATGAATATAATCTATAATGAGCAAGGAGAACTGATTAATGCTAAAATTAAACTATATGGAGGAAATCTCTATTCAGCCCTTCCCAGTGTTATTAATGAGTTATTCGGTATAGGATATGAATCGATGACTAATTCATCAATAATAGAGATCTCTTTGGTGAATGAAAATAATCAAATTTTTCTCCATAACCTATCACCTACATAATGGATATTCTTAGCAACCTTACCTCTCCTAATCTCACCACTAACCAATTTCTCGGACTCAACTAGGGCTATTCCAACCATTACTGGTTTACCGTATTTCTCCTCAACACAAACAACTGGATCACCTTCTTTAAACACTCCATCAACCCTTCTAATCCCAGGAGCCATGAGATCAGCACCTCTAAGCATAGCTTTAGCGGCACCCATATCAATAACTATTCTCGGCAAGAACAAATCCCCTGTCTTCAACAAGTACTTTAAATGAGGCAGCCATATGTTCTCGTACCTAAAGAACGTGGGGACACCATTAATAATAATGATCTCTGGATAGTTCTTCTCCTCAAAAACCTCTACTTCATCACTCTTCGAAAAACTTATACTTGGATAAACTCTCTTCAACTCTTCAAACAATTTCTTCTTCTCCTTCTTAGACAAAAACCTCCTAACACCCAAACCTAGACACCTCACTAACATAGATATCCATCTTATCATGTAAATAGTAATTGTTTTAACGATAGATAACAATATATATTAACCCAGATATTAACCATTAAATAGCATAGATGCTCCGAACCAATAAACTCGTTGATCACTCAACGAGAACACGTATTGTTTATGGAAGGTGGATAAGACTTGGCTGAAACAGCTCACAAGATATTATTAGAACACATCGGCAACATCGTACTCATAAAGCTCAAGGGAGAAAAAGAAGTACGAGGAAAACTAAAAAGCTACGACCAACACCTCAACATAGTACTAGATGATGCAGAAGAGATAAAAGCAGATGGTTCAACTAGGAAGCTGGGAACAATAGTTATAAGGGGAGACACAGTAGTCCTCATATCCCCAATCGAGTAAACAAAATAAGAATACGTAGGTGAAACATTATGGGCAAAGGAACACCAAGCATGGGTAAACATGGAAGAAGCAAAACACACATAAGATGCCGTAGATGCGGAAGACACGCATACAACGTAGCAAAAGGATACTGCGCAGCATGCGGATTCGGAAGAAGCAAAAGAATAAGAAGATACAGTTGGCAAAACAAAAAAGTAAACAGGATAAGAATAAGATAAACAAAAACAAAACTATGCTGTCTAAATTATTCGGAAACAATATTTTAGTAAGACCTACCCAAATAATGTCTCAAACCCATTCTAATAAATCTTCTCAGCCAAGGAGACAATAGGTATAAAGCAACACCGTATATTAATACAGCAACAAGAACATGATAACCAAGTATTGGTACATCACGCCAAAAACTCTCAACATATATGTTCGTAGCACCCACAACAAACAAGTAGATACTAGAAGAAACTGATCCTATTACAGAGGCAAAAACCTCTCTCCAAGGAATTCTAAACTTAAACTTGTTTATAGCTTGTCTATACCCATATAGAAGTAACGGCACACCCGTTAAAAACCATGATATAGGATAGAAAGAAGCTAGCAAATATGGATCGTTGATTCTAAAAACATAAAGACACACAAAAACACCAGTAGTTCCAATAGTAATCGAAGCAATATTCCTAACCAATCTTGCAAACCCTAGTTTAAACAAAGGTGTCTCCACCAATTTCAAACCATACTCATACATATCCTTAGCTTCCACAGAAACAGCCACGGTAGAAAATAACGAATAAAGACTAATAATAAATGATTCTAGCGTAAACAACACAAATAAAGGCCACACAACCATGTACTGAGGATTAAACAAACTTATCAATGGCTTAGCCATAACAACTAATAAAATTGTTAAAAACACATTAACAATGAAATTAATCCTTAAAACATCCTCAATATCAGCCCTAGAAGGTTTTCTAAGAAGCTGCGCTCCAAGACCAGATGTAAAGGCCTGACTCCCCTGCAACACAACACTGCGCGGAATATATGAAACACCCAAGTAAGCAGTAGCATAAGTAGACCTAGTAACAGCTGTGAGTAGTGGGCGTTCAACCTGGCTAAGCATTGTAGATAATATATTTGTTAATGGTATGTAACTGTTCTTCAACAATCTTAATTGTAAGCTTTTATTAAACCTAGGCCTAGGTACTTCAACACCATAATAATTAAACATTAATAGATAAACAACTATTTCAACAACAACCATTATGAGAATAGATAGTAGAACACCATCAACACTCATTCTTAACAAAACAACCGCTATATAAGCAAATACTAAACGAGTAGTCTCGCCTACGATAACTGTTTTACCTATAATAAACGGCTTACTCCCAGACGCTAAGCTCCTCAAATAAGCCAATACAGATGTTGAAACAACAATCAAAGCCCCCCACACGAAAACACTTAAAGGTATATTGATCGCACTAGAATATAGTAGTCCCAAGGACACCATTATAATAAACGCTACAGGAGCATAGACAAGCATCATACCATAAGCCGAAGACACTAAATCCCTTCTTCCACGAGCATAGTATCTTACAACCCAATAACTCCACAAACCATAAAAAGCAACAAGCACACCATTAATACCCTGAACAGTATTCAACACACCATAATCAAAAACACTCAACTTCCTAGTAACAAGAACAACAAACATGAAGGAAACAAACAATCTATACAACTGACTAATATAATTCACAATAACACTATAACGTACCCTAACCCTCTGATCAGCATGTTTATTAATGTTAGTCAAATATATGGCCTCACACTAGTCCTTGATCGGACACGTTTAATTAAGGACAAAAAATGTTTACACATCTAAGCTTTCATTATAGCTTAATATTGTACTTCTTTTTAACAAATTCCTTCAATACCTTAGGATAATCTATGTATTTGTTCTTATCATACCTGGTTAGTTTCTTTAAATAGTTTTCAAAATGTATTTGTGCCGCCTCTTCAACCGAGTTCGTATTATATAGCTCTTTGATCTTAAGTTTTACATAAGAATCCAAACTCATTTTACCTTCCAACCCCTCACGCCTCATCCTCCACCACAAACTCTTATAAAGCAACCTAACAGGGCTTCTAACAGTTCTAAGATGCATTCCCAGGATCTTATTAATGAACACAGGTTTATAGTATCGTAGAGGAGCAATTAAAGTATCATATATTGAGACCCATTCATATCTTAGCTTAGGACTATAAGTAAATAACCAATGCTCAATATGTATAGGGAACCCTGGGTTCTGATGAAATAAATCACCATCCAAACAAACCATAGGCCAATAAATAAGATAATAACGCCTAGGATCAAGTGAATCAACAAAATCCTTAATAAACCGAGGCATATCATCCGCCGCTACGAAGTCCGCATCCCAGTGAAGAATCCATTTATAACTAGATTTCTCCAATACAAGGTTCCTAGCAGAAACCAAGTCTCCCCATTTCATCCTAAAAATCTTAATATTCAACCCATATTCTTCAGCAACCCTTCTAATAATATCTGGTGTATTATCAGTAGAGCTGTCG
>JAMOPC010000064.1 GCA_027064845.1 Desulfurococcales archaeon
TGAATAACCCAATAGCTCACTTAGTATTTTCGGCTACAGGACTAGATGTCAAACACAGTATTATTGATGGTAAACTAGTAATGTACAATAGAGAAATATTGACGTTTAATGTAGACAAAGTATTGGAGGAAGCAGATAAAGCCGCATATGAACTGTATTCGAGAACGGGTATATGTAAGGAACCAGATATTATTTGGCCAATCATATGATGATCAAGGGCTCTTTGAGAGGACTCGTCTTGGAAAGCATCTATATCAAAATATATGCTATTTTATGGCTTCACTTGACGAGGCTTCATAGGTATAAATACGGATTCTTAAATATGATAGTAACAGATATGATCTGGTACTTATTATTCATGCTTGGAACACTAACTTTTATCCCAACTGAAGACTTCAAGACTATGGCAGTTATTACTTTCTGGGGAGTAGCATTATGGAGCTCCATGAATAACACTGTATGGATTGTTGGTAATTGGATAAGATTCTTGCTTGAGATCGGGATAGTTGAAGAACACATAGTACGAAACACGAATCCTATGACTCTTATAGCAGGTCGTATAATAACAGCTACTATAGTAACTATTGTTGCAATACCCATTGTAGGAATAATCTATTATGAGTTAACAGGAATTAATATATTCAAAATATTTAATCCATTCTACTTATTAGTATCGTTTATATTAATAATGCTCTATGCACTTTTTTACTCGCTTATTCTATCATCAATAGGGTTGAGACTAAGAATACCAGGTATAATGCTTGACGTCTTAAATATAGTTGTATATATTATCGGCGGAATAGGTGTGCCATTGACTAAGATGCCTGATCAGATGAAAATGATTGCATTTCTAATACCATATACTTATGCTGCAGAACTAGAAAGGTTTGGTGCGACAGGCTTAGCACCATTCTTAGGTCTAGGCAAGACAATAGTATTTGGAACCTTGTACCTCATAGTATTGTTAATGATTTCAATACTCATAATAAGGTATTCAACACATTATGTAAGGAAGCATGGTGTAAAGGCTATTGGTGCAATGTAGCGTTGAATTGATCATTTTTATAACACTGTATAATGATAAGATACATTATTATAAAATCATATAGGCCATTACAGGATCTTATTAATCCTTTTTGAAAAATAACATCATTAACTGTATCATAAAATTTTATGGTTTTTACAAAAAAGTAAAGAGTATATATAACTGTTTTATACCAAACCATAAAATTTTAATTTGGAAAGCATATTATTATTATAATAGAAAAAAATGTAATGGAGAAAAGGGTGAGAGGAAATGCCCGAGAAACTAAGATTCTTCGACCTAAAGGCAAAGAAATACTTCGAGACAGACAAATACGAGGTAGTAATCAAGGAGACTAAGAGAGGAAAGATAAAGATCGCATTTGCCGTCAGCCCCTACACTGGCAAGAAATTTGCCAGAATACTAGGACCAGTTAAGGAGTAAAGAGACTAAAACAATATTTTTTATAAAAATATTTTTCTCAATTAAAATGATTTTCTCATACTAATTACGTTCCTGTACATACTTCTTCTACAGGTTGGTGTTTAAGAGCTTCTCTCAACATTATTATCTGCTTCAGAGCTTCTACGAAGTAGTCTATTTCATCCTTAGTATTGTATATATAGTAGCTTGCACGAACAGTACCTTTTATCCCGAGCCTATAGTGGAGCGGATGTGCGCAGTGCATTCCAGTCCTAACAGCTATTCCGAACAAATCCAGCGCTTTACCAACAGTGTGGTGGTGTAGATCCCTTATATTAAATGATATAACTCCTCCCCGATCCTCGGGGTTTCTTGGACCATATATAGTTATGTCTTCTCCGAGTTCTCTGAATATCTTGAACGTGTACTCAACTAGTTCTTTCTCATGTTGTCTAACATTTTCCATTCCTATGCGCATCAAGTATTTTGCGGCTTCGGCAAGGCCTATGCCTCCAGCAATGTTTGGCGTTCCTGCTTCAAATCTCCAAGGTAGGTCATGCCATATAACGTCTTCAAGTGTAACATCTTTTATAGTATCTCCACCTACTTTGAAAGGCATCATTTCCTCAAGTCTATCTCTTCTACCCCATAGAACACCTGTACCTGTAGGTCCTAACATTTTGTGACCGCTGAATCCTAGGAAATCTATACCCATTTCCCTTACATCTGTAGGCATATGTGGAACGCTTTGTGCACCATCGGCTACAACTATTGCGTCAACTTCGTGCGCGAGCTTAACTATTTTCTTTACATCGTTTATTGTGCCTACTACATTACTCATGATGGGAAATACGACTACTCTTGTTTTCCTGGTAATTTTTTGTTCTAGATCCTCGTAGTTTAGGTAACCATCATCGGTTATATCAACGTATTTAATCACAGCTTTCGTGAACCTTGCAACATTTCTCCATGGAAGCATTGTACTGTGATGATCCATTACGGTTAGAACAATCTCATCTCCTTCTCTAAGATTCTTAAAACCCCATGCATAAGCAACAATGTTCATAGCATCTGTTGTGTTAGAACAGAAAATAACTTCGTCCCATGAATAGGCATTAATAAATTTTGCGAGAACCTCGTGTGCTTCTTCATACATTTCGCTAGCTTCTTGGCTAAGAGTATGGAACCCTCTATGGACATTAGCATTATACTTAGAATAAAATTCAACAATGGTATTTATTACTTGAATAGGTTTCTGGGTAGTTGCAGCATTGTCAAAATATACAAGTCTACGACCCCTAATTCTTCTCTGTAGTATTGGGAAGTCTTTCCTAATTTCTTCAACATCGATCATTTCTGATCACTCCAGCTTCTGTATCATTTATCAACTATTATTTTAGTGACTAATAGGTTTAACAACACGCTCTGCTAATTCTTTACCAGTGGGTATCCAAGCATTTGTTTTTATAGCATAACTCAGTATTTCTTCTAAAACCCTTATTCTAGCTCCTCTTCCTATACATTGTGGATGCATTGTTAACGAGACATATCCGTGGTTTTCTTCAGCGTATTTTATTTCTTCGAGCCACATTTCTAATAGTTCTCTCGGTGTAAGAGTCCTGTAGTATTCTAGATATGGCCAATCGTCTAGTCTCCAATCGACTGGTAACTCTACAATGGAGTACTCATTCATAGTGATCACGTATGGGTATTCGTCATCCATTAAGCTACTATCATATAGGAAGCCTTTCTTCATCAATATACTCAATGTATTGTTACTAAATCTCCAATAAGGGGCTCTGAAACCGAGAGGCTTATAGCCTGCGAAAACTGCTATAGAATTTATCATTCTATTGAAAAGTTGTTCCTCGTAAAATATATCCTTGAACTCATCGAGTCTCTCATGTATGTAGCCATGGGCAGCTACTTCGTGTCCTTCATCAATAATTAGTTTTATTAAATGAGGATAATTGACAGCTACCCATCCAGGTACAAAGAATGTTACTTTAACACCATACTTCCTAAGTGTCTTTAATACTTTGTATAATCCTCTCTTTGCAGCGAATCTGCCTCTACTAATAGAAATAGGGTCAGCGTTTTTGTAATGCTCGGCGGAGTCAATGTCTAGATCGAAGCTAATGAATAAGGTATAGTTATGTTCTTTAGGAGTCTTGTACATAGGGGATCACGTCAAATGATTATTTTCCAACTATGAAACTTGTTATTGTTTTACAAGAAATATAATCTTGTATTACTTCTCTATTCATATGGTATAGTAATAAGATGAGCAAGGTCTAGTGTAGCATGGCAAAGCTAGACTTAGAGAAGAAAATG
>JAMOPC010000065.1 GCA_027064845.1 Desulfurococcales archaeon
ATTCCCGGGTCCATTTAATTTCGAAAAGTCAAAGCTATGGAGGAAAGGTTTGATAATTATACAAGAAGAAGCCGCAGCCATTGCCTCTATTCTCCTAGCACCAGAACCAGGCATGACTGTTGTAGACTTAGCGGCGGCGCCTGGTGGCAAAACTGAACATATGGCTGAGTTAATGAAGAATAATGGAATAATATATGCTTTTGATATTGATGATAAACGTATTCAGAGAATGAAGGAAATCCTCAGAAGAACTGGCATAGAAATTGTTAAGATTATGAAACAAGATGCTAGAAAAGCACCGGATGTTCTAGGAGAAGAAATAGCTGATAGGGTGCTTTTAGACGCTCCATGTAGTAGTGATGGCACAATAATGAAGAACCCTGATCTAAGATGGAGGTTGCGGGAAGAAAAAGTCTATGAGCTTCAATCTCTCCAGATTGAGATGTTGGAAGCAGGGTGGAAGCTCCTTAAGAAAGGAGGGAGGATACTTTATTGTACATGTAGCATGTTGAGAGAAGAAAATGAAGACGTCATTTCTACGTTCTTGGAAAGGCATAAAGGAGAAGCAAAGTTAGTTCCACTTAAAAAACCATATGATCCAGGATTCTTGCCTGGAACCATGAGGGCTTTTCCACATCGTCACAAAACAATAGGGTTCTTTTATGCACTAATAGAAAAAGTATAAACTACTTAACAATAGCCGGAATCTTGTCTAGATCATCTACAAGTTTATCCGAAGTTTTTAATAATTCATATGATATTCTTTTAACTTCGTTTTCATCAATACTTCCTGATGTAGTGAAATTTCGATACTGCTTCCATAGAGTATTAAGATCATTAATGATTGATTTCAATAAGTCTTTATCGTTCAGAAGAACTATAAACGTTTGTTTCTCATTAACAAGCATTTTTTGATGAATCATGTGCGACGCTAACTGAATATTAGATAATGCATTACTTAGTTCATGTAAGTCATTATTTAGTGCTACATCACTTGCAAGACCTGATATAAAATCAGCATCCATAGAAGACACTAGGATTATTTCTCTATCAGTTCTTGAATAAACAGGATCTCCGCCGATAATGCTCATGTTCTCTAATCTTATTATAATCCAATCATATCTAGTAGAGAGTTCATTGATTAAATTAAAGAGGATTTTCATGTTTTGATTATAGGTTCTTTCTTTATAATTATTGTATTCGTTAAGGATCGTTGTATAGTTGTAAATAGATGCTACTAGAGCGATCACTATAATAACTGCCATTAGTAGGTAAATATTTAATTGGGTTTTTCTATACAATTAGTTCCACCTAATGATATAATTGACCGTAATGTAATTTAAAGAAATACCTCTTAGGTTCTATATTTACTGAGGAGTTATTGTTAAAAGCACGTCGCCGGCTTCGACGTTATCGCCTTCTTTAACTAATATTTTTTCCACTCTCCCAGTTATTGGTGCTAGAATGTCTGTTGACATCTTCATTGACTCTAAGACTATGACTTTATCTCCTTTCTTAACAGTATCGCCTTCTCTAACGAGTATTTTTAGTATCTTTCCTGCCATTGGTGATTTAAGTGGGTGCCCTTTTATGTTTTCTTGGTTCTGACTGGTTTGCTTAGGAATAGTTTCTAACCGGGATGTTGTCATTGCTAGCGATATAGTTGAAGGTGTCATTGTTTTCACTATTTCTATGTTTATGCCCTCTACGCCTACAATGTATTCTTTGCCATTTACAATGATCTTAACTGTTTTTCTAGGTTTCTCCTCTGTAAGTGGTTTCTCGACGAGTCCTTTTCTTCTAGCTTCGAAGAATTCAATAGCCGTTTCTGGGAATAAGCAATAGGTTAGGATATCTTCTTCTTTTTCATAGTATCCTTTTTCTATTACGAATTCTTTACATTTATCAAGCATGGGTTCTAGTAGGTCTGCTGGTCTCGTGGTTATCGGTTTCTCGTCACCTAAGATGAGTTTTCTAATTTCTTCTTTGATGGGGGCTGGTGGTCTTCCGTATAATCCTTTTACATAGTCTTTTGTTTCTTTTGGAATGATCTTGTATCTACCGAATAGTACGTTTAGTACTGCTTGTGTTCCAACGATCTGAGATAATGGGGTTACAAGAGGTGGCCATCCGAGTTCTTCTCTTACAATGGGTACTTCTTCTAATACTTTATCAAGTTTATCTAGAGCGTTTTGTTGTTTTAGCTGTGCTATTAGGTTTGAGAACATTCCTCCCGGAATCTGGTGTATTATTACGTCTGGGTTTGGTAGGAGGATTCTCCAGTTGAGTAAATGAAGGTATTTTTCTTCTATTAGTTGTCGAAGAATCTTTGAAATCCTGTTTATTATGTTCAAGTTGATACTTGGTTTGTGCTCACTTGGTAAAGCATAATATACTGATTGTATACCGGGCTGCGCAGTTCCAAATGCTAATGGTGATATCGCTGTATCTATATAGTCGGCTCCAGCTTCTACTGCTTTCAAATATGTTGCTACAGCCAAGCCTCCTGTGGAGTGAGTATGTACATTGACTGGTACTTTGAACTCCTTCTTTAAGAGACTTACTAGTTCATATGCTTTTTCCGGTTCTAGTATTCCAGACATATCCTTAATTGTGATGATATCTACTTCTAAGCTGAGAAGCTCTTCAGCAAGCTTTAAGTAGTATTCAGTAGTATGTACCGGGCTAATAGTATAACACATAGCTCCCTGCACTATTGCACCAAGCTTCTTTGCTTTTTTAATACTCGTCTTCATGTTTCTTACATCGTTTAACGCGTCGAAAACCCTGAATATATCAATACCATTCTTGTATGTTAACTCAACAAATCTTTCTACAACATCGTCTGGGTAATGTTTATAGCCTACGAGATTTTGTCCTCTAAGAAGCATTTGTAGTTTGGTCTTCCTAACGTGTTCTCTTATAATCCTTAGTCTTTCCCAAGGATCTTCTCTTAAATATCTTATTGCTGCATCGAAAGTTGCTCCTCCCCACACCTCTAAGCTATAGAAACCTGCACGATCAATGAGGTCAACAAATTTCAACATGTCCCGTGTTCTGAATCTCGTAGCTAGGAGGGATTGGTGTGCATCACGGAGAGTAGTATCTATTATATTAACCATTATTAGATGCACCTCTTTAAATTTAAAGATTTAAATAGAAAATTTATTATTGACATATCTTGGATTGATGCCTTTTTGTTTATTTTAGTAATTTCGTTTCGAGCAATGAAACAAGTCGATAAATCATTATATAATATTCTAAAGGGAATATGATCTTGGTTCATTGAAATTATTTTTCTCAAATCATTAATACCTCCTAATAAACAAGTTACTGCACTTAAACCATATAGAATTATAAAGTTTTATTCTTTTACTCATTTCAAAAAGTTTATATTATATCAAATATTCTTAACTAGATAGAAACTTGAATACGTAATACAACATATTATAGAGACATAATCTGCCTACTTTATGCATAATCCCTAATATTAGAACAAATAATTAATAATGAAGCGAGTTGACATATATGGAAGAAGAAATAGAGGTTCGGATAAGTATACCCAAATTACTTTATAAGAAACTAATAAAGATGTCAAAGTATATGGGATTTACCAATATAGAGGAGTTTATAATCTTTGTGCTTGAACAATTAATTGAAACATGTGATTTTGAAGAAGATGTTAAAAATAAAGCTAACTAAGATAATCGTGGAGAAATTAAGGGCACAAATTATTTAAATTTAGTCAGGTAATGTAGTATAAAAAATATATTGTTGGAGAATCAATACTCCTTTAAATCTATAATATCATTGCCCAATATCTCACTAATAGGGTAATTATTACGGTATTCGCTATTATTCCGAACAAGAACCCATATATGATCAGGTCTTTTATCCTGGCTTTACCACTAGCATATACTATTGCTGAAGGCGGTGTTGATATTGGTAATGCGATTGCATTGTTTAAGCTCACGACTGCGACCACAGTTGCTAATGCTGCTCCAGTTGCTGGTGAAAGCCCTAATCCGGCTGCTATAGTCATTCCTAATGGTATTGTCAATGGTGCTACGAAAGCAGATGCTGAGGTGTGGCTTGATATGAATGTTCCTATAATATATGCTGTGAATCCTATGATGAAGAACGCTGTCCATCCAAGCGATTCTATACCGTGGAGCTGTGATAATAAATAGTTTGCCCACCCGCTTTTCATTAAGCCTGATCCTAATGTTAATCCTGCACCAAATAGTACCATTAAGTCCCATGCTAGTTTTTTCCAATGTTTCTTAGGATCAAGTATTCCTGTAGCAAAGAACAATAATATACCGATTCCAGCTGCTATTCCTGTCTTGATCCCATGGATAGGCTCCGTTATCCATAGAGCAACTAAGATCAATAGCTCTATTAGAGCTATTACCTCTATTTTACTCCATGGTTTCCCTTCCATTTTCCTCATTTTCTTCAATTCTTCAGCAACTATACTGAGCTCGTCTTTGGCCACTATCTTAGCATATATTACTGCTAATACTATTCCGATGCTGAATCCGATAAACCATGCAGGTAAGCCGATTAGTAACCATTTATAGAAGCCTATAGCTTCATATCCGTACGCAAACTTGTTCAAGAACTCGGCTGCTATTAGGTTAGGCGGTGTTCCTATGAGTGTTGCTGTTCCACCGATACTTGCACCCATTGCTAGTGATACCATAACTATTGATGAATATTTCTCAGCCTTATCCCTTATGCCAGCAAGTAAGGCTGCAACTAGTGGTAACATCACATATGTTGCGGCTGTATTACTCATCCACATGCTGAGAAAGCTTCCAAGGAAACTAACGCCTAGTATTAATGTAAATGGTCCTCTCCCTATTCTTGATAATAGCCTTGCAACGCGTACATCTAGTCCTCTTTCACGTATAACTAGCTCCATAGCACTACCAGCAATAAAGACCATTATTAGTGGTGCCATATAGTATTGATAAGCTGTTTTCATCGGCTGGATACCGATAAGTACTAACGATATAGTAACATATAATCCAGTAATAATATAGTGTATTATCGAAGCTGCTGCAAACAATACAATCGCTGAGCCGAAAACAAAACCCGCTTCTTTAGCATGTATGTAAGGCTGGATCGAAGCTATTACTGTATATTCCTCCTTACTACTTGGGAAGAAAGTGTATTTATTGTTATCAGGAGTAATGATTTCTATCTTGACGTCCTTGATCTCTATTTTCACTGGCTTATTGCCCTCATAACACGTTATCTCAAATACTAGTGGTTCACCAACGGCTATTTTCCCAGGTGATTTTAGGATTATGTTTACAATCATGTTGTTGAAGGTAAAGTTTTGTTCTAGATTTTTATCTGAAATAGTGAAATGTAATTCACCGATTTTATTTCCCCTAATATAGATGTTAGCAACATATTCTCCATTCGCTGGCCAGTCAGGAGGCGATATATAATATATTATACCACCCATGATTACTGCAAGAACTATTATCAGGAGTATCTTGCTATACTTGTTCATGGGTAGCACACCTCTAGGAATAATTCATTCTAGAAAGCATTACACAATTGAATAGAAATGAAAATTATAATATAAAAAAGTAACAATAGGAAGGTATAGTATCATGTAAAAATATTACTTAGCTACATTCATGTTCTCACTCAATAAAATGAGGAGACATACTTTGTTGTTTTATGGCGATAGCGTTATACCTGGTAGTTTTGGATATGGAGTTGCATAGGCTACGTGTTTATGTCCTGCTATGAATCTCGTGAATCTTTCAAGCCCTAATCCCCACCCGCTACTAGGTGGTATTCCTCCTTGTTTTACCAGTTCTATGAACCATGTATATTTCTCAAGTGGTTCTCCAAGCATTTTGAGACGCTCAACCACTTGTGGATAGCGGTACTCTCTAGTACCTCCATCTATTACTTCTCCATAACCTTCTGGCAATAATAAGTTAAAGTCGAGGTTATATTTTGGATCCTCGGGATTGGGTAAGTAATAGAATCCTCTACTAATTACCGGGTACCCTATGATCCATACTGGTGTGCCGAAATATTCTGCTATAGCGGTTTCTTCTTCATGGCTTAGTTCTTTGCCCCATTTAACACTATATCCGAGCTTCTTCGCTAGGTCAAGGGCTTCATCATATGTTATTTTTGGAAATGGTGGTTTCAGGACTATTGGTTCTTTTCTCTCACCAATCGTATATATTAATTCGCTGTGTTTATCTGCGACTAACCTCGTCACTGTATAGATTAAGTGCTCTGCTAGTTTTATCACGTCTTCTATATCGCTTAATGCCCATTCTATGTCTAATTGTGTAAATTCTGACAAGTGTCTACCCGTTTTAATATTCTCTGGCGGTTCTTCCCTAATGTTTCTAGCTGTGAAGAATACTTTCTCATATACTGCTGCACTCGCTTGTTTATACATTATGACACTACTTGTTAATTCATATTCTACACCATAGAACTTTGTTTTTAGCTTCTTAGCCCCCCTCAATCCAGGGTCACTTACAACACTGATCATAGGAGGTAATAGTTCTATGAAATCCTCCCCGTAGAGAAACTCTCGACTATACCTTGTTATTAGGAATAATAATTTGGTTGAAGCTGCGTATTTCGGGTTTCTTAGTATCCATGGAGAATATTTGGCAAATTCCTCTAGACTTATTTCACCTATTTCTATGTAGTCAAATCTTCTCTCCTCATAAGGCTTGTGTATTATTTCGTAATCAAGCACTTCTAACGTTCCTTCTTTAATACGAGATTTTATCCATAATAGTGTCTCTAAAGGCTGTTTTAGTAATTCTTTTGATTTTTCGCCCATTACTCTGAACTTCTTGATCCCGCTTGGGTCTCTTAGGATGATCGAGTCTTCTTTTTTCTTAGCGATCCATGCTACTAATTCGTGTTTGCCTTCGCTTACTTCTTTTAGAAGAGTTGTTCTTTTGTATTTAGAGAATATAGATTTGAATATAGGTTTAGGAGAGGATTTGTAATTGGATTTGGACTCAGTTAAAACACATCCCTTTATCACCCTTGCGTAGTGTCTATGAGCTTAGAAAGGTATTTAAAATTATTCCTTGCTAAAATGGAAATCGTGTATACATAATGGTATTATTTATAAGGATTTTACGACCAGAAAATGTAACTTAATCAAAAATTTCGAGATAGGTTATTTTGGTGTATATGTCTTAAGCGTTTCTCCATCCACTATTGCATAGATCTCAACATATTCTTTAAGAGGCGTTGTCCTGAGCTTGGGCATTAATACTTCGTCCACTTGGAATATGCCAGCTCTTTCACTCATATAAACCATTATTTTTATAGGAGTAGTTTCTCCAGGAATTACTTCTACCTTCTTGATGCTTAGTGCTGATATGCTATGTATTGATACTCCTCCTAACCTATAGGGTACTCTAGCTCTTCCCTCAGCCATATCTAGTCCGTCACCCACAGCTACACAACCAGCTTCTATAGTTAAACACTCAACATCGTATGCTGTACAGTGGATGCTATGCATTATTTCTTGTCTTAACTTTATTCTCTGATCGTATTTGTCAATGATTTTTTCTAGTGCTCTATCTATTATTGACTTAGCTAGTAGAGCACCTGTTTTTTCATGAAGATCTCTATGAATAGCATTACCTATATCATGTAATAAGGCCCCATAAAGTGGAACAAGCCATGCATACTCAGGGTTATCTACAACATTATCTCTTAAAAGTGTTGATTCTACTCCTTTATCTAAGAGTAATTGGTAGAGATATAACGATGCTCCAGCAGCTATTTTTGCATGAACAGGGCCATGATCATTGTATTTTAGTCTTTTAACAGCCATTATATTAGCCATTTCCCATAGAACTTGTACTTCTGGATCATTTATGAGTGTGTAGTATGCTTTTCTTAGGAACGGTTTACTATTTATTATCTTATTTATCAAACTAGCATTGATAACTGCCAATTCATAATCCCTCATTCATTACTAATTTCTTGTCTTGATAATATAAAAGACTAAGAAGCAAATCATGATTATTCATTACTCATTTTTAGTGTTTTCTTTTTCAATGTAATTGGTCCTAAATATATGTTTCCCGATCTAGTGATCATCAAGAATATTTTCTTTTCGCCACAATTAATTATAATATTTTCTTCCACTGGCTCTATACATATGTAGTCGTTTAGGAAATCAATGAATAAACATATACCGTTTCTATGATTATTGCATATTAATCGTAATCCGTGCTTAAAACCAAGTCCACTTAGTAGTCCTTCTTTATCACATGTTGAGGGTAGGTCTAGGTGTGTTTGTTTTGCTTTCATATATCCTTTCTGATGTACGTATCCATGGCAAGTTACTACTTCTCCTTGGGGATATAGTATTTTGAATCTAATCGTTATCTTCATCTTGATACACTGTATTAACTGCTTGTGTTTCACGTACTATTTTAATATTCTTGTGACTAATAATACTCTATATATGAGTGAGTGTTTGAGAGGAGGCTTAGTTTGGCTAAGAAATATGTCTTGATAAAGGTTAAGGAAGGACTCATGCCTGGTTTAAAAACTTATTATTATACATGGCGTGGAGATAATCCACCTGAAGACTTGTTGTCTTTAAAACCTATCAAGGAAGATATATCTCCATGGATAAACTATATTTGGTGGGATAGACCATCACCTGGCGTTCCAGCAGAGTTTTTTGCTGTTGCTTGGCTTGGTTTCATATATATTGATAAACCAGGTGTTTATAGATTTTATGTGACGACAGATGATGGTAGTAGAGTATGGCTCGACAATAAACTAATCATTAATGCATGGAAAGACCAGCCTCCTACAACATATGTTAGCCAACCACTCCCACTAAGAGAAGGTTATCATAAGCTCAAATACTATTTCTATAATAGATATGCTTTTGCACAAGCAGCTCTAGGATGGATACCTCCTGAAGGAGAACCTGGAGTTATACCGAAGGAAAGATTCTATCACAGCATAGGGGACAAGATATTCTTCACCGGAATACCTGATAATTACATTGTCGAAGTGCTACCAGAAGAAACAAGTAGGAGAAGATGTGTAGCACATGCTGGGATATGTGGAGTAAGTGTTAGTTTTGATGAAATGCCGTTAAAAGCCCTCGTTAGGATCTTGAGTGATAACGGAGAAGTAGTGTATGAGTCACCAGTCAAGCTAGAGCTGTGGGGAGGAGACGAGATCAAATTCGCTGAAGTAGAGTAAGAAGCCTTCAGCATGTAAGGAAAAGTGTGTTTATAGGGAGCTGCGGAAGTGGATCCATTAGTAACTATTGTAGGGTTATTTTTATTTATAGGTCTAGGTGTTTTTACAAAATATTTACTTGGTAAATATAAATTAGTCGATCATTCTGTTCAGTTTTTTAGCAAAATAATATACTATATCATCTTACCACTTGTATTCATAGATACATTTGCTAAACGAGGACTAGAACTTGCAGATCTAAGTATATTAATTGTATCCGTTACATATGTTGTTACCAGTATAGTGGTATTATCACTTATACCCCTTAAGAAAAATGGGGGATTGAAAAAAGCAGTTTTACTAATGAGTATTTTTCAAAACAATGTATTCCTGGGATTTCCCGTACTATTACTACTTTATAACGATATATCAGCAGCAGCTATGTATAGCCTAATAATATTTATACTACACATAAGTGTTGCAGGACTACTCGCAGGTGGGCGTGAAAACATTCTATACTCTATTGCAAAAATACCAGTCTTATATGGTTTCATATTGGGCACAATAATACATTATATAGGTTATAGACAATATTTGTCAATAGCATTTATACTATCACCATTCCACACTATTCTCAGTTATGGTGCAGTTTATGTACTGGGGTATACGTTACCACTAACTTTTGGGCATGTTAAAGAATATATGGAAGCCCTCTACATTACTTCGATATGGAGACTAGGAGTGAGCCCTCTAATACATTATATACTGTTACTCTTTGTTCCAATGCCTCTGCTCTACTATAAAGAAATAATGGTCTTATCCTTTCTACCACCAGCAGTAATGAATACCGTTATAGCGAGAATATATGGTTGGAAACCAGAAGTGGTAGCATCAATAACCATGATTCTTACACTGATAACATTAGGGATAATACCAGTCATTATGTTTATAGGATAGTAAAACAAGATTAATTAAATATTGTTTTTGTGCCTTGTTCTTATTGAATAGTGCCTTATTCATAACAGTAATAAGTACCCAAGTGTGAAATAATACTTGATGATGAGCGAACCCGTGTCGGAGACTGTTCATTTATTCGATGAAGATGGTCGGCGTTACTGAGTATTCTCGTAGGTAGGTTAAGTTTCGGGTGTAAAGAGTTGAAAACGGGGGCATTCATCTTTATACAAACAGAAATAGGCTCGGAAATGAAGGTATTTGAAGAACTCTACAAGATCCCTGAGGTAAAGGAAGTATATATAGTTTATGGTATTTACGATATTATTGCTAAGATCGAGGCAGATAGTTTAGAGAAAATTCGTGAAATAATAATTTCAAGAATAAGACGTATACCAGAGATAAGAACAACTAATACAATGGTTATCGTTGAAGGTACTAGGAAATAATTTTAATGTTCTTTTTATTTGCTCATAAATAACATATTCCTAGAAAAGAAATAAAATATTCTTTTGAAGTATTTATTGAAATAGTATTGGTTGATCGCTGCTCTAGTATAAATACCGATGTTATCATCATTGCTTATTCATTAAAAACATAGATGGGTGGGATTATATGAAGCCTAAGATCTTGTTGATAAATGGGTCTCCGAGAAAATATGGGGCTTCGACAAAATTAATGGCCATAGCTGAGAAAGGAATACTAGATGCTGGTGGTGAGGCAGAGGAAATATTCATCTACGACTACAATATCAAAGAATGCCTTGGATGCGTCTCGGATGGTCAAAAAGTCTGTAGGTTTCCATGCATTATTAATGACGATGACTTCAATAAGCTAGGGGAAAAGATTATTCATAGTGATGGCTTTATAATAATATCGCCTATCTATTGGTACACTGTTCCTGGGAAGTTGAAGACATTTATTGACAGGCTAACAAGCCTCGAAAACATGATCGTGCATATTGGTAGAAGTTTGCTTGAAGGAAAAGTTGCTGGCTTTATATTCACTGGAAATGATAGCGGGAGTCTATTAGCAATAGCCCACATGATGGCTGTTATAAATAGTATGGGTGTCCATATACCAGCATGGGCTCTCGCATACCATCATACAATAGAGGATGTCTTAGAAGACGAACAAGCCGTTAGAGACTCATACAATGTAGGCTATATAGTAACGATTGCAGCGAAAATGCTGAAGGAGAGAAAGGAATGGTATAATCCAAGAATAGATATCGATGAATTACGAAAAATAGCTATTAAGAAGGCAGAAATGTATGAGTCTCAAAGAGCTGAGCGCTTGAAACTATTTAAGGAGAAGACTGAGAAGTAGTTATTTCTGATTAGAAATGCATCCGTGAACCAATAGGATCTTTTTAATTATTTTACTAACACTATAGAGATCATTATCAAGTCTTTTATTTAACCTCTCAATACGTGTGTTAGATAAGCCTCTTCTCTCAAGTTCCCTTAATAGCTTTTCTTCATCAGGCCATTGATCTGGACCTAAGAGGATAATGTCTGGCTTGATCTCTTCAACTGGTTTAAGATAATCCTCTTCATCGCCCAGAACAGCTTTATGCACATACTTAATATTCTCTACAACTTCCCTTCTCTGCTCCTCAGGTATAATGGGCTGCCTCTTCTTGAATTTATAGAAGTTCTTATCCCTAGCAATTACGACATATACTCTTCCAAGCTCCCATGCTTTCTTGAACAAATATATATGGCCTGGGTGAATGATCTCAAAACCACCAGCTACTAAGACTCTTGGTCTTTTAAGTAATCTAGACAAGGCCTCCCACTTAATATCAAGTACGCCGATAAAACGTAGTGAATCAATTAATCCCTCAGCATATGCTATGCATGCAAGTGAAGTAATATAGTCTCCTTTTTCATAATAATACTTGGCATCTGATAGGTAGGTCTCCGCTAGCTCTACTAGCGTCTTGTACTTATCATCTATGTCTTTCTCCTTGATCTGGTCTAGTGCTTTCTCGACATTAGTAATGTATGCTTGAACTCTTTCCTTTACATTAATATCCATATTGTTCACCCACGCTTCTACATAGATAATCTATTATTGGTTTAGATGATAAATAATAAGATACACTTTTCTCTGGGTAAGAGTTTATTTTTCCCTAGATGCAATAATATGTTAGAATATTTCCAAGGTTGAAAGGGGTATGGTTTGGGGTAAGGAGATCGCTAGGAATCTTTATGGGTTATCTGGGGATATGAGAATCCAGTATCTAGACATAAGTGATGAGGGTCACTTAATACTCAAAGTAGGGAATCACGAAATAGATCTCTATGACCTTATGACTAAAAATGATCTTCCGGGTGCACATATAAGAATACTGCCCCTAATAAGGAAAATGATGGATCAAGTAGTAGAAGCATTCATTAGAGCCATGAAAAAACATAATTCCAAACTAGGATTCATTCCAATATATCCATTAAAGTCGAATTCGTCGAAAATAGTTATTGATACAATATGGAGTTATGGAGAAAAATACAACTGGGGGTTTAATATAGGCACTATACCAGAAGCCGAACTCATAAGCAATTATAGCAATAAGAAGCCTAGACTACTAGTGGTTGATGGTGTTAAGGACAAGGCATTCATAGAGAAACTGATCAATATAAAGAATAACTGGGAAGTAATAGTTGATATTGAAAGTGAGAGAGACGTAGAAATCCTAAAGGAATATCCAGAAATAAAAATAGGTATTAGGATCAAGTTATTATCCACTACTAGGAGCCCATGGAGTAAGAGTAGTGGATTATACTCAAAATTTGGAATATCATTAATTGACTTAGAAAATATTATTAATAAATACGAGTACTTATATGACCGCTCTGTTCTTCTTCATGTACATGCGGGTTCGCAAATACCTTCATTGGAAGATCTAGATAAGATTATTGGAGAAACGGTTTCTATTTATACTCACTTGAGAGAAATAGGACTAAACAATCTAACCTATATAGATTTTGGAGGAGGACTTGCATACCCATATACCCATTTCAAAAAAGGTTCTGGATTCTCACCGGATTATACATTAGAAGAATACGCTGAACTTATTATAGAAAAGACCACGGATCTTGAAAAATACGGTACAAAAATAGTATTTGAAGGTGGTAGATATATCGTTGCTCCACATAGAATAACTGTATCCAAGGTAATTGATGTAAGACCATATGGAGTGAGGCCTCGTATATATGAAGATATAGGCTATGGAATAATGGATGAAATAAGAAAAGCTGAGAGTTTAAAAGAATTAAATAATGTTCTGAGAAAGATAAGAGAAGCTATTACTCGTTTAACGTCAAGAACAAAAGCTAGTAAGGAGAATAGAGTATTATTAGAAAAATTGATCACAAATATTGAGTATGAAGTCTCAAGAAAAGTTGAAGAATTACTCAGTAGGATGAAACTTGATGAGTTCATTGAATACATTAGGTACCCGAGCCCATTATTAGAGTATCTGATCACACCGTCTATGAGAGTATTTGTATCTTTCTCAATATTTAATCATATACCTGATAAAATAGTAGTTGATCAGTACTTTCAAGTAGTTCCGTTATCTAGATTATTGGAGAAGCCAGAGATCCTGGCGATTCTAAGTGATCTCACTTGTGATAGTATGGGTGAATATGGTGATTTCTACTCATATGTAGAGAAACCATTTAAGGAGAAACTTATCCCCCTTGATCTCTTAACTAGTACTGATAAAAAATTACTCTATGTCCCAAATATGCTTGTTAAATTAAATGGTATTCCTTTACATATACCTAGAAAGGGAGAGAAATACTATTTAGCCTTTCTAGAGACAGGAGCTTATCAAGACATGCTAGGAATGAATCATAATATGTTGTCTGGATATCCAGAAATACTTATTGATATTATTGATGGACAATTAAAGATCAAAGTTGTAAATAAAAGCTATGCTTCAAAATACCCTGTGTGAATGAAATAGATTTGTTAAGTTTTTTTCTCGTGTCTAATATATTTCTCAACAATTATCATGGTTGTTGTTGATAATACTCCTTCCATTCTTCTAATTTCCTCAACAGTTTTCCTTAGATCTTCTAGTCCTATGTCTTTTGTTATAGCTATTATCTCGTAGTCTCCGAATGTTCTATAGACTTTTTCTATGTTATTGATCGAGCATACTTTATCCAGTATTGTTTTTTCTTTACCTGAGTCTACTTTTATGAAAATAATTCCTGCCAAGGACCGACGAACCATTACCTTGTTTTTATTCATTATTTATTGTTCATTTTTTCCTATAGTGTCTTAAAACTAAATATATTTCGTGGATCAATCCTAGTATCCTCGATGGTCTATACTGGTTCAGCTAATACACTTTTAGCTGCGATACTCTTTATTCTTGCATCAATTATTTTTCTTAGGGGAAGACTATATGGTATCTTGACAGCTATTGGGTAGCTGCCAGGCATTCTTGCTATAACGTGGTTTCCTACTTGTTTCTCAACGTATAAGTATCTCATTAGAGTACCTGGTGGAAGTATTTTCTTCAACATCGGCTTATCTATATTGTTCATTATTTTCAGCCTATACTTCGTATATAGTCCTTGATGTTTTCTCAGCAATTTATATACGGTATTTTTCTTAAGCCATAGAGGAGTGTTTTCTAAAACAGTTACTTTCCGTATATTGATTCTTCTCACCAATAAGTTCTCTTGAAGAAGTCTGGATAGGTATTCATAATTCAATATATATGTTTCTTTTGTTTCTCCAGGTAATCCATATAATAGATTTATCCCTGGTAATAGATGGGGTAATCCATTCCATCCTCTATGCGATCCTACTTGGTTTATTATACGTATAGCTTCTATTGCTTCTTCTGGTGTCACCTTTAAATTATTCATCTTAACTACTCTTGGATCAAATGATTCTATTCCGAGAGCTGCTACGTCTCCTGGTGTATGGTATTTTATGATTATTTTCATGGCGTCAATTGCTTTTGTCTTGTTATGGATTATTGTTCCTGGGTTCACATTATCTATGTGGAGCACCCGAAGTCCTGGCGCATTATTTCTTATTCCTAGGAATAATTTTCTTAAAGCATCAATATTGGGTTCGGGAAACTCTTTTATTCCTGTATCTTTGGCCATATATGCCAGTATATCTGGTTGTTTCCCTAATCTAAAATGACGAGCTCCAAAATTATAGAGTTGTTTTATTTCTTTTACAATATCTTCTGGTCTCCTATAGAGAGGCTTACCATATCTTGGCTCTATGCAGAAACTACATCCACCTGTAATATACCTGGGGCATCCTCTGAAAGTCTCTATCTCTACTACGAGGTTCCATCCATAGTTTGGATGTTGCTTAATTATTCTTGACCCATATATGAAGGCTTGATTTGCCAGATCATATGTTTTCCTCATTCTATACGGATTAGCTCTTTCTAATCCGTATTTTGTTAATTCATAGAAATATATCTCTGGATCACCTATGACTAATTCATCAAAATATCTCTTAAGCCTTTTTCTCTCAACAGCTATAGTTCCACCTCCCCCTCCAAACCCATACCTAGCAGCTGGTCCGACCAGTATCTTGGTCTTATCTCTGAGTAAGAAACATAGTTTTTCTACCTCATCGAATCTTAATGGAGTCCCACCAATGTATTTTCCTGGTACTTCAGGTCCAGTAATGAAGACTATAATGTCTGATTGAATAGCTTCTTGGATAAACTTGTTTAGATTTGATCTTACAGTGTCTATTGTCCAATATTTCACATGTATAGCTTTATCAACAACCCATATGGCTCCTGCAATGAGTCTTGGATAAGTATTAATATAGGGTGGAACACC
>JAMOPC010000066.1 GCA_027064845.1 Desulfurococcales archaeon
AGCATAAGCAGTACTGGGACTATTAAGAAAACTATTAGAACAGTGAATCCAACAATTATGAATACCCACATAATCGGGTCAAGCTTGTAGAGGGTCGTTTTAATTCTTTTATATAGTGAGACCTTAACCTTGATTCTTTTCTTAGTTTCCCTGTACGCAATTATTTTTTCACGAATATATCCAAGAGTAGCAATAGTTAACAGAGGTAGTAAAAATAGTGCAAGCGCTCGTGGATATCCTGTAAGTCGAAGTAAAAGTATGAAGAGAATATAAATGAAAGAAATAATTATGAGAAAGCTGAGTGAGAAACTATACATTATTCTTCTATAATCTATTCCTTTTTTAAATAATACAATTGCCCAAACAATACCTATTAACCATAAAAGAGCTTCAGTCATAGGATCAATATAATTCATTAATAAAACATAAAGGAGAGCTACTACAAGCCCAGCGATATAAATGTCTCTAAACTTAACAGTTACTTGTTCATGAGACAAGCTGGTTCCCCCAAAACTTGGTATAAATGCTTCTAAACGCTTTTTATCGTTAATAGATTTGTAATTAGGTATTTAAAGTTTTATTGTATATGATGGGTAAAGAAGAATTTATTGAAAAAATTACTTACGTGGTCTCATATAGTATACGATCACTCCAATCAATACTATTATGATCACTATGGCAACTATTAGATTAGTCGGTATACCACCACTTGGTGTAGTTGTTGGTGTTGTAGTCGTTGGCGGGGTTGTAGTGGTAGTTGTTGTGGTAGTAGTTGTATGAGTTGGTGTTGTAGTTGTTGTTTGTACAGGAGATGTTGTGGTTGTTTGTACTGGTGATGTCGTCGTGGTTGTGGTTGTTGTAGTTGTAGTTGTTATGGTTATTTCCCCTTTAAGTATCTTCTGTAAAGCATTGTATGCATCTAGGTATCTCTGTCTCGCTCCATCTTCCCACTCGCTCATGAGTGCTTGATAGATTTCTCCCTTTTGTAATTCATTGTTTATTTTAATTGCGTAATCTAGAGTGAATGTTACTTCTTGCCCAGTCAATGGGTCTTTGAACTTGAATGGCTTTGTCAGTTCATTTATTAGGTAATTGAATTCTGCTTCATTGATCTGGCCATTTAGATATGCTTGTGCTATTGCTGCCCAAGCATTCTGGAGATCGTCATGAGCATTGACGAGTGTTGCTTTGAAGTAGAATTGCATTGCTCTCTCTGTTAGCCCTGCGAGAGTCTCGTTAAATATTATTACTCCTTTCTTAGTAGCTATTTCGTATGCTTTCTTGAGGTCTGGTCTTTGTTTACCAGCATCTGTGTCGAATACTCTAGCATTTATTGGTAGTCTGTTAATGTCTGTGTCAAGCCATATTTGTTGTCCGCCGTATTCGCTGAGTACCCATGCTACAAAGGCTGCTGCTTGTACGGGGTATCTAGTGTTCTTCAAGATGGCAATAGGGTCTGCATTAACAATACTCTCGTTCTCTGGTATTATGTATTCACATGCAGGGTTCTGGTGCATTGCAGTGTATCCGTAGAAGTCAATTGTTATACCTACCGCTATGTCTCCTCTAATTACAGCGTCTCTTACACCACTACTGCTATCGAAGATTTTTGCGTTTGCGGCCATTAGTGTGAGTACTTTCCATCCCTCATCCCAACCATATGCTTGAAGAATGATCTCATACATTCTGGTGTTGCTGGTGCTCTTGGTTGGATCGGCTAATCCTGTGAGGGGTGTTGCTGGTAAGTATTTTGCGTAAATAGGGTCTGCTAAGTCTATCCATTTCTTAGGAACAGGTACGTTGTATTCTTTTAATTTATCATGATTTACTGTGAATCCAAAGCTACTAATTGCTGCTCCGATCCAGTGTACGAATCCATCATCTCCAACCTTCCAAGTTGGTGCACCAGCTATTCTCTCTGGTATCTTCTGCATCTCGTATAGTACTGCATTGAATTCTGGATGTGTCTTATTATCTAATGGCTCTATGTATCCTTTCTCATCGATATAATTGAATAGTGTTGGTCCTCCTCCCCATGCAACATCAATGGGTCTGCCTACTTGTAATGCTTGCTTAATGTATGTTTCCCACTGTTCAGGTCCTGCGAATATGGCTACAATATTCTTTATACCTAGTTCCTTAGCTATTGGGCTGTTTAGGAATGCTTCTTTAGCTTTCATGATGATTGTGTTTTCGTGCCTAGTGATAATAGTTAGTGTTATTCCTTCTGGATGTGGTAGGCTTTTCAGATACTCTAGCCATGGGAAGGGCTCGGATTTGTTGCCCCAGGGCCATGCTCCTGTTACTAGTTTTGTATTCATCGCTGTTGAAATAGGTTGTATGAGTAACATTATCAGGAGCAATGATACCAGTATAGGTGCGTATTTCAACATAATCACCCCTTTAGATCTACATAAGTATTAGCTCTTATTATATGATTATATTTACTCAGAAATAAACAGTTATCTCTATTCCTAGGGACACCAATTAATTAATAAATGCCACCGCTACAAAATATATATTAATGATAAAACAGTTCTCTGGGCCTCATGGTGATATATTATGAGTCTAAGATATGTATCGTTAATCTTGTTAGCATTATTCCTCGTATCCATGACTATGCCATTAGCACCAGTATATAGTGCTAATGATAATGGAAAAATAACTGTGGCAGTAGACTTAGCTCATGGTGAGAGCGACAAGTACCTAACATACATTATGGGTAACATCACATTTGTTAATTGGAAAACAATAGACTCTGCAATAACAAGCGATGTCTTATCAGATGTAGACGTCTTGATACTAGGTCAGCCAACATCTGCTCTCTCACCAGACGAAATGAGTGCCATACAAGAATGGCTGAGTGAAGGCAATAAGGTATTATGGGTTGCTGGTGACAGCGACTATGGTGGTGGACCAGCATCACAACAAGCTTGTAACGATCTACTCGAGTTTATTGGAGCAAAACTTAGGCTGGAGTTAGCTGCTGTATATGACGACATCCATAATGCTGGAGCATTCTACCGTGTATTAACAAGAGTAATGCCTGACAAAGCACCAGAACTATACTCTGACATATTAACCACAGGAATAACTAAGCCGATACTAATGCATGGACCAGATGCTGTTATCTGGGTCGACGAGAATGGCGACTATCATGACCCTGTAAACGAGACCTTTGACGGATTAATAAGAATTGTTTGGAGCTACAATACTGCATATATAGGCGATAACAACCCACCAACACCTCTAGTGTATAACCCACTATTCTATGGTCAGGGAACAGGTAACCACACATTTGTAATGGTAGCGGCAGAATACTGGAAAGATAGCAACAACTTAATCGTCGTCAGTGGAGAGTCACCTTATGGAGATTACGAACCAATGTTTAGCCCAATGTATCATGGAGTAGAACTAGATGGGCCGCAATTCATCAAGAACATGATCCAGTGGTTCGTCTACTTAGTAACCATTGGTCCTGTACCAAAAATAACTGTGGCAGTAGACTTAGCTCATGGTGAGAGCGACAAGTACCTAACATACATTGAAGGAAACATAACCTTTGCTGACTGGAAGATCATTGACACAACAATAACAACTGACGTCTTATCAGGCGTAGATGTCCTAATACTAGGACAACCTACTTCAGCATTATCACCAGACGAGATGAATGCTATTCAAGAGTGGTTGAGTCAGGGTAACAAGGTATTATGGGTAGCAGGCGATAGTGATTACGGAGGAGGACCAGCATCACAACAAGCATGTAATGACTTATTAGAATTCATAGGTGCTAAGCTAAGATTAGAACTAGCAGCAGTATACGATGACATACACAATGCTGGTGCATTCTACCGTGTATTAACCAGAATGATGCCAGATGATGTTCCAGAACTC
>JAMOPC010000067.1 GCA_027064845.1 Desulfurococcales archaeon
TTCAGAATGAAGGTAATGCCAAGCCGTAGCGGAAAAGCGGACATAAGAATACTTGGAGTAATATGGTACGAGCACGACGCCTTCTCCGACCTAGTATGGCTAACATAAGGAGGTAGATAACAATGACGCTAGTAAGAATTGAAGGCAAAAAACTAGTAAAGCTACAGGGACAGGCTGACAACAGCGGCGGTACTAGTGCGGCTCAAATAGACGTTACACTAACAGCTGGTGAATTAAAGAACATAACAGACATTATATCAGTATTTGCCGACAATGACGCAACAGTACACGCAGTATCTGTCACAAATAATGTATTAACAGTTACAGTAACAGTACCAGCAGGAGTAAAGTCAAACGTATACGCAGTAGTTCTCGGGTACTAAAATAAAACAAAAATCTTTTTTTCTCCACTCATTCCCTGCTATGTAAACAGGTATATGTAGTAATATATGTTCTCGAAAGCATATTCGAGCAACTTGTAAAGATAGCTATTGTTATCTGCAACAAGTTCTCTGAGAATAGATACTGCTTTATCGCCTAGCTCATCACCAGTACTCATATCAGTTGATAAATCATATCCAACATAATCTAATATTGGCTCACTACTACTAACCTCAGGATACCTGTATTTTTCTGACTTGTATTTATTTATAATCAGGTATGTTCTTTTCCTATTCGAGTTGTATAATGTTTCTATTTTCTTACTGTTATAATCATATAACATACGATAATATAACGATAGATAATGAATAAACCTATCATCAACGCATAGTAGATAGTCGAATGATATTGATATGTACAAGTCACTAGTACCTTCCGGATACACACGCATTGATAGATGAATAAACCTTTCATCAATACTTGGTATTAGAGGTTCTTTACGAAGGAACAATATCCTTGTATATCTACGAGTTAATACTATATCCTCAAGAAACATATTATATCCTTTCTCATACAAATAGTACATTATCTTAAAATAATCTATTGAGAACGCCTTATGACCGGTATTCCTACACTTAATCATAACATACTTTGTTCCGCCATGATACCTGTCAGAATAATAATAATTTGCGAGAACAATACCGCCCTCTCTACCAATCTCTATTTCAGAGCTACTAAGTATCAAATACATCTTTAATGCATAGTCGTGTAGTTTTTCAGGTATCATGGTAAGTCACCGAGATATATGTTATCCATACACGAATATAAAGTAATACAAGTTATCCATTACATAGTCTATGAGCCTATATAGACAACTGTTTTCATCAACAATAATGTTCCTTAAAACACTTATAGCTTGTTCTATTTCTTCATTATCTGCTTTATCTGTAAATATATTGTACCCATAACGTATGGATGACCGTATAATTTCTTCTTCTTCTGGATAACTATACTTGTTTGTACGTATCTTACGTACAGCAATTTCACACATAGGCTTATCACTATCTAAAAGCCTCGATATCTCGTGTTTTTCAAAATCAATGCGACATGAATATAACACAGAATAATATGTTACCGTATCATCACTAATATCTTCTATATAGTCAAGATATAATGATAAGTCACCATTAGTTATCATAGATGAAAAACTAGTAATACTTATCCCCAGCTCTAAAATATGTTCATCTACATCAATAATCTCAGGTATACGTGATTCTATTGGTACTACATGGTATTTAGATAAATTGCTTAGATAACGTGTGGCAACATATATTCCGTCATCGAATACTTTGCGAAACCGTTTATAATACCAAATACTAGATGATACAGTAGACAGTATACGTGGCTCATTCTCAACTACAACATACTTAGTACCGTAAACACCTCCACTATGAGTAAATGTTTTACTAAGAACGACTTCATAGCTTTTTTCCTTACTAGAACGACAAGAGCTTATAATAATAAAAGTCTTCCTCAGTTGATCTAGGAGATTTGCTGGAAACAATCGTTTTTCACCTAAACAATAGTTTTTCTATTAGCTTTATGATCATGATAGTGTTTATTATCATTGATCCAGTTCCTTTTGGTCTGTATATGTTTCTGTGAATAGCTTCTATGAATGACTGTCTAGACTTTATCCTAGGTATACCGTATCCTGTAACTATATTGTATTTTCCACCTGCTAGTTCTATCAATGCATCTGATAAATCAACGTATTCACCGTGTTCTCTTGCAAACTGTATTATTAGTGCTATTAATCCAGCAATCATTGGTGAAGCCTGACTAGTACCGCTCATACATGCATACATGTGACCAGCCCCATTCATAGCATCGGGTGAAAAAGTAGACACTATACAATGAGTTAATGAGCCTCCGGGAGCGACAACTAGTGGTTTATGAGAACCGAAACATCCCGGTCCTCTACTGGTGAATTCGGCTGGTTCAAAAGTTACTGGGTCTACTGATCCAACTGCTATTACTCTAGGTATCATTGCTGGACACATGCATGTTGCTCTTTCACCGTCTTCATTACCTATACTAGCTACATGTACCGTGTCTTTATGCATGTTTATCATTAATGAAATAGATGATACACAGCAATTAACGTCTGCTCCAAGACTCATATTTATAACATTGACTCCTCTATGATACAGGATTGATAATGCAGATATTATGCGGTCAAGCCCACATATCCCTTTCTTACCAATAACTTTTACAACATATAGTTCTGAGTCGGGTGCAAAAGCCTTAACTATACCTGCAACATGTGTTCCGTGACCAATATAGTCTTTCTTATCACCATCATCCGCTAATGACTCATAGAACCGTATATTGTTCCTCAGATCAGGGTGGTTCTCATATACTCCACTATCAATAATGCCTATGCGTACACCTTTACCAGTAATACCTACTTCGTGCAATATATTTATTCCAAGCCTATTAACTACTTCATGTATGCTTACAGGCTCTAATCTATATGAATTATTAGTAGGATGGACGAAACCCGCCCCAAGCCTTCTCAATTAGTCTAACGTATCCACTAGCGTATAGTTGTCTAAGTATCTCGTCGTTAATGTCTGCTATAACGTATGGCTCGTTTACTCCAACGCTTATTATTTTTCCACCCATGCTTAGTATCAATCCCTTAATCCTGTACTGGTCTCCTAATCTATAACCCCATATAATGTATCTAGCCATGCTACCACCAATTAATACATCTATAAACATAGACTAAATACTTAACGTAACGGGATTATATTTAATATAGCTTAAGAAGAAATATATTGTAGGGTGGTATAATGGGTCTCGGAGTACCTAAAGAGGGTGAATACTTAGCAATATATGTTCCTAATCCGAGTAGCGGCGTAGACCCATATATGATACCTCTGAGAATATACAGGGTAAGAAACAAGGGGTTCGAGAGAATAGACTATGGTAGCATAGGAGAAATAGACGGTAAAAGCTATATCTTGACAAGGTTTCCATTAGATAATCCAGACATACCATATATACCGCCAAACCTCAAAGACACCATACTATACAATGACGATGAGAATAGAGTAGTATGGGCTAGAATAGACATACGTCCAAGACACTTGTTAAAGCTACAGCTACAAGCACCAAGACCTAATGAGAGCTACTACGTGATAGAAAACATAACAATAACTCCTGAAAACGCTGAAAGCATAGGTACTGGGTATACAGAGTCACCAATGGATATAGCAGTACTTCCAAAGATGGACTTCTACCTAGCAGTAATGAACTTCTCAAACGTGAAGCTAAAAACCTTTGCAAAGATAATGATGGCAGACCTAGAGGTTAGAGGAATAAGAGACCCAGTAGAAATAGCCAAGATACTTACAAACAACACAAACGTATACGTAAACATAGTAGTGTTTCCGGGAACAACAGAACCCGGACCAATAAGTCT
>JAMOPC010000068.1 GCA_027064845.1 Desulfurococcales archaeon
ATAATCAACGTATTGTCTTCGACTCGATAGAATAATGAAAGAACCTTGAAAAGGGATTTGAACTTAAATAGAAGGGCCCGGGCCGGGATTTGAACCCGGGACCTCCGGGTTTCTGTTCTTCACCCCTCTGTTTATCATTGGGGTGGGTTTATCCACAGCCCGGCGCTCTACCAGGCTGAGCTACCCGGGCCACTTCTTGCCGGGCTGTGGATGTGTGGCCTGGGTTCTTCATCGCGTTTGCTCTTAGTCCGGGCCCTTTTCTGTTTGTGTATATTTTGTTTTGGTGTTTTATATTTATGCATGTTTGTTTTAATGGAATAGTTTTATTGTTGAGGGAATGTATTTATTATTTCGACGTATAATGTATATGGCATTGTTTATTATTAATTATGGTGATTGGGGATGCTGAGAAGATCTAGGGCATGTAACGTGCTTGTACTAGGGTTTGATTGGTTTAGGGGAAAGGATAATGTCTACTATCCTAATCCTTCTGGTCTCGTTGCTGAAGAACTTGACGGTATGCAGATAGATAATTGTTTGATTAAAGGAGTAGTTCTACGAGTTTCTCTCGATTATCTTAGGAGGAAGCTGGAGAAATTGCTTGAGATCTTTAAACCTGACATAGTTATTGGTCTGGGTCTTCATCCTTATACTGATAAGCCTGTAATCGAGCTTGTGGGGTATAATCTCGTATATACTGAAACTGGGGATGTAGATGGACTTGTTTTCCATGAAGAGATAAGTAAGACTGAACGGAAAACATATACTATCCCTATTGAACACAAAGAACTTTTACGGTATCTTAGGAAGAAAGGCTATAGTATAAGACCAGGTGTATCTATAGGGACTTACCTCTGTAACTATGTGGCTTTTACTATCTATAAATATGCTTTTGTAGAGAAGAAGAAAGCATTATTTATCCATGTACCTCCAGCTGGCGAGCTTTGTTTAAGAATGAGTATACCCCCTCAAAACTGTATGGGGATTAATTCTTTGAAGGAACTAGTTATTGATATTATCAAGTATTTAGGAAAAGCTACTTGATCTTAAAACCTTTCTTTGGTCTAAGATTCTTACTCTTACATCTTCTACACTTTGTAGCTGATGGTGGATTTAATGCTCCACATTTCCTACATACTTTCTTGTTTAATACCCTGTTATACACTATTTGGAGCTTTGCTGGATCTGTTATAGGCATTGCAAATGCTCCCCTCTTATATCATTTAGTTCTATAACCCTATTCTAATCCATGACTAGTTAGTGGATTATATATGTTTATCTTTTTAAGTATTTTTTGATTAACAAAGCTATAGTTAGCACTGCTAAATTAACCATAAGCCCCCATAATCCCTCATAAATATTCCATATTCTACCATAAACTGCTTTAACATAGCCAACTGTGATCATTCCCGCACTCATAGCTATGACTGCAGTATATTTATCGATCAGGCCAGGTTTTTTCAAAGCAATAATGTATTCTGGGAAGAACTGGACAATGCCAGCATATCCTACAAGCAATAAATAGATCAGTGCTCCTGGATAATATATTGCGAGGAACAAGCTAATGATAGCAATGATGCCTGTAAAGACCCTGGCATAGAGTAGGAGCTTCTTCTCATCTTCAGCAACGAATATGTTTCTAGCAAACAAAGCACCAGTAACATGTAGTATAGCTGCTGCTGTTGAAATAGATGCTGCTAAAGCACCAGCACCAACTAATCCAACAACCACAGGATTATACAAAGTCCTAGCTACTAACATAAAACTCTGATCAGCATATTCTTTTACATGTATGGGGACATTTAATACACCTGTTGCTACTAAGCCTACAGCTGTTAAGCCAACCAAAATAGCTGGTATTTGGCTGAGTTGGTAGATTCCAACTAGAACCATGTTTCTCTTAACTGTATCTTCACTACGGGCTCCGAAAATATTCTGGACCCTGTTGGGCCAGAGCCAGAAAGCAAGTGGTGCGACAAATATGATCGAGTACAAGAAGTATAAATCATTAACAGTCGGTGTTAAGTGGAACTTAGCACCAGCTGGTGGTGAATAACTCATTAGTGTGGAGAATAATTTATCGTATCCTCCAAAAGCTATTATTGGCGAAACTATACCGATAAACCATATGGCTATTAGCATAATAGCTCCTTGTAATGCATTAATACTAGTAACGCTAACCAGACCACCAATAACGACAAATACTGCTAGTAGAGAAAAAGCTATAAGCTTAGCAGTTAATGGTTCAATATACCCATAACCTGAGACTTCGATAATATACCCCATACCCTGGATCTGGAGCTGAACATAAGGAATACTCCATAAGGCTCCTGTCAAAGCCACGAATCCAGCAACAAACCTAGAGTTATACAAGTCCCTGAAAGCATCAGCAAGCGTTAACCAGCCATGCTTCTTAGCATCTCTCCAAAGCCGGGGTATGAGCCAGTAACCTATCAGGTAACTAATCATACCATATAATGTAATAGCCCAGACACTGAATCCCTCACGAGCAGCTAAGCCGGGTAAGCCTAGAAAAGTATATGAGCTATAAATATTAGCGCCTAAACTAAGCCATAGCACTAATAACCCAAGCTTCCTACCAGCAACAAACCATTCAGTAGCCTTACCCTTCATCTTCTTTTTAGTAGCTATATACCCATAACCAAAAGTAAGAGCAAGCCAGCCAAAAATAATAGCTAGGGCCAATACCTCAGGTTCAATCAACTCTAGAACTACCTCTACGATCAATTATATAAGCAACTATCAATAAAATAAACACGTATAATACCCATGCACCCATAAAAAACCATGAAACAAGAGTCTCCCCTAAACTCATAACAAGGGGGAGGAAAATCCCAGGAATATATGCAAGAAGCAGAAGCAATAACTGCTTCTTGAAAGAAACCATTCTACCACCAGGAATAATTAAGTAGTAGCCAAGATATTTAAAATTCATTGAGAGATGTGGTGTTCCGGCGGAGCTGAGCCCTGCTCAGCGATGATGTACTCTTCGCTGGACCGAAACGAACAAATGATTAAATTTCTAAACCAATGCTCCTTAATCTCTCAATAATTAGCCCCTGCTCTTCGTCGGGGAAGTATTCAATTGTTTTCGACAATAACTTCTTATCTATTTTCTTCAACATCTTAACATACTTAGCCAACTTATCTAAGTCAACTCCTTGACGAGCTTTCAAAACAAAGTACTGCTCTGGATGTAAAACCCTTACTTTCAACCCTCTGAGCTTAAGTGTCTTAGCTTCCACAATAACCTGATCAGGTATTTCTATATCCATGAAGTTTTCATAAATCTCGATTATGATCTCTTTATCTCCAATCCTAGCAATTAGTCTTGGAGTCCCTATCTCTGTTGTGGAGTAACCCCAGTTTTCATTCTCAGCAATATTTCTGTAAAGCTCCTCTTCGATTAACGGACTTGGCTCCTCTACAAATAAGTCAACATCACCACTTAATTCCTTAGACTTTAGAGCTAGTTGAATAACAGTATCTCCTATAATAACGTATTTGATACCATATTTCTCTAACTTACTAAGAGCCTCCACTAGATCATCGATATTATAAGTCATGTATAAGACACCCCTTACATAAAAACCAATATCATGGCTATTTATAAATCCATATATGTAGAATAAAGGTTTATGACTTTAACCCAAAAGGTGATCCTAAATGACCTATAGTATAGTATCATTTGATCCGCGTAATAGATTCATAGGCATAGGCACTGTTTCTGGAAGCATCGCTGTTGGTTCAAGAGTTCCATGGGCTAAATATCCTTACGGGGGAGTTGCTACTCAAGCATACACTAATCCATCACATGGACCTCGTATATTAGAATTATTATC
>JAMOPC010000069.1 GCA_027064845.1 Desulfurococcales archaeon
TCTAACCTACTTAGGCCTAAGCCGAGAACTTTATAACTCATCGCATCCTTTACAAGTTTTATCCCTAGACCCGCAAATATTTTAAGCACTTTGTTTCTAACGCTGAATGCATACTCTAATTCCTTTCCTTCACATATCTGTATATCTGTCCCAACAGTGCATCCCTGACATAGCTCTATAGTCTCATTATTCCATTCCAGATGCATGGGTTTTCCTGAATAATTCTCATAGCATAAATTACCTACGAGTGAATCTAAGTGCTTTTTAACAATATCTATCTCTAAAGTATCTTCAAGTATCGATAATATTGATGCTATAAACTTTGACTTATCAGTAATATTAAGTATGTATTTTTGTTCATCATATATTATTGATGGGATTAAATATCTCTTAGTCCAATTTAATCTATTAAGTTCACCATATGAGCATTCAAGATCTATACTTATTATTTTCATGCCTCTACCTATACAAAATCCGGCTCTGAACGATACATTATTGTACGAGATCAAGACTTTGTAATATAAACAAGAATGATCGCTATAAGAATAAGATTGAATCTTAATGAAGAAGTCACTGGGGATCTGCAACCCGAAAATTTTTACTAAATACTCATATAGTTGGGATTTCCACCAATATGTCTCCTCGCTAAAAGTTGCTGGAGAACTTATAATAGGAATAAATATTGCCGTGATAATCAAAAAGGCTAATAAACTATGCTTCATGTATAAGCTATCCCCATTCACTAATTGATTTCCAAGACTATATAAAAACTGACCGGGATCACCGATTAGACTTCGCGATAATTAATTCATAGCATCATATTATAATATAATGTATTGTATTGTGAAAATCTCCAACCAAGTATGGAGGATTTCTACAATACAACATTGTGCTAATCCATAAATTCTATAGTTAGTATCACTCGATATGACTGTTCGTCTTTGTCTAAAATATGGCTTAACCTCTTCAATTAGTCTAAACATATTAGATTAAAAGTAGGATGTAATCCTAAAGAAAGGAATAATGGTCTTTAATTCTATGGAATATGTAATCTTTTTTATGGTTTTATGTTTATTATTTGTTTTCTTTTTGTTTATGGTTATGTTTATTAACTTGTCTACATTTATATCTTGGTGGTGGTAAAATATGTCTAGTGCTGTTATTAGTGTTAGAGTTCCTAGGAGGATCAAGGAGTTGTTGGAGAGGGAGGGTATTGATGTTTCTGAAGAGGTTAAGAAGTATCTTGAGTTATTGGCTTTGAGAGTTAAAGCTAAGAGGTTTGCTGAAAAATGGGATAGGATATTGAGTGAAAGAGTTGTGCCTAGTCGGAACGGATTTGCTGAGAAGAGTGTGAGGGAGGATCGTGAGAGTCATTGATTCCTCGGTTCTTGTAAAGTATTTTAGTAGAGAGAAGGACTGGGAGAGAGCTAGAAAATACATAGTTGAAGGTGCTATAACACTTGATTTAGCAATTAAAGAACTAAGCAATGCCTTATGGAAAAAAGTCCTTAGGGACGAAATAGATCCAAAATTAGCGGTTGAGATAGTAGAAGATATCATAAGGGAAAAACCACTAATAATAGAGGAAGAAACAAAATACCTCGTAGAAGCACTCGAATACAGCATAAAATACAAGATAACAATCTATGACGCATTATTCATAGTACTAGCCAAAAACAAAAACCTAGAGCTTGTAACAGCAGATAAGAAACAAGCAGAAGTAGCAGAAAAAATAGGAATAAAAACAGTAATTGTGTAAAATCCAGTAAAACAGTATAATTGTTTATTCTTAGATCTCTCTATAATATGAACCATTACTGCTTATTCTAAACTAATCCTTTGATAGAACCGGGATCGAAGGCATATAGCATCGTGAATAAAGTAACTAGTTAATCAAATAGTATATAAAAAGCAGTATAGATAAGCTAGTAGTCAAACATTAGTATTGTGGCTCTTTTCTCGGGAGGCAAGCAGTATAGAAAAACTAGTCAAAATAGATGGGATTTCTTGAATAAGAGCTAATACCTATATTAATAATACATTAATCGTTAATCGGGCAAATTAGGGTGATGTATTGATGGGGAGCATCAAGGCTGTCATCGTTTCAGGGTCTCCGAGGCCTAAGAGTAATAGCTTGTTGCTTGCAGAAAAGGCTTCATCGTTGCTAAGTGAGAGAGGGATAGATACATATATTGTTGAGCTGAGGAAATATAGGTTCTATGAGTGTTTTAGTTGTAGGAAATGTGTCGAGATCAAGAAGTGCTGTATCAAAGACGATATGAGTGAGAAAATAATCCCCCTACTCCTCAAGAGCCATATCATAATAGTGTCTAGCCCAGTATACTTCGATAACGTATCTGGTCTTGTGAAGAAATTTATTGATAGAACATGGTGTATTAGAGGATTCCTAAGAAACAAGATCCTTGGAGCAATAGTTGTTGGTAGAGGCTATGGACTGGACACAGCTATAATGGCGATATATAGTTGGGGACTAAAACACGAAATGATAATATGCCATAGAGGAGTAAGAGCACACGCATATAACTATGGAGAAGTACTCCAAGACAAAAGAGCCTTAGAAGACCTAGAGAAAATGTGTACAAGACTCGTAGAAGTAGCAAACCTAATACATTCTAATAGAACATAAACCTAAGTACTAAGTATAAATAATTAAAAACACGTCCCAGTCCTTGAAAACTGTACCTTCAATTCCCCATATCTTATTACTTAAAAACAAGTATCGGTCATTACTTCGATTCTATACACGTTATTACCTAGCAAGGAAAAGTTCGACAAAATAGCGAGGCTAGAACATTTTTCAATTCTATTATTGTTACAAAGTTGATAGAATATTCATTATTTCTCCCAAGCCGTAGCTGGTTTTGTATAAAAGCTTATTATTTTGTATGTTCTTCGTGATGCGTTATGTTTATTTTCTTTTCTGATCTACTCTATGTTTAGATGTGCCGTCGCCTGGGGTCGGCGGTGAACGCCCCCGCAATGACCGATAAAGCCCGAGCGACCGTGGGGAAAAAGGATGAACCGATGACAAATACATATACAAGCATATAAAGAGGCGAACCCCATTGTTTTAACATTAATAGAATAGAGTACTGGACCGGTATTCAAGCGCTTTTATTCTTATTATTATCATTACTAGAATATGTAGCAATAATTATGGGTCTGAAAGTGTTTTATGCTTATTGTCTATATCGGTTTTATATATTTTGGGAAATATGTATGTGTATGAGTATATCTATTGCAGAGGTATGCTTGTAATGTTATTGACAGGTGTTCGTATTAGAGTTCTTCTGGTGTAATGATTGCGTGTTTTGGTAATTTATTTTCTTCTATAAATTCTATTAGTTTTGTGTCTATTGTTAATAGTTTGATCCTATTGTATAACGCAGTCGAGTATATTAGATTGTGGTTGCCCGTGCTTTATTTTTTGGTGACTATGGGTATTTTAGTATCTTGCACGGGCTTCTCCCTCATCCACCTCATCTGGTTCGGTGGCTCATCGAGAGCTACATCCCCGCACACCACAGGGTACGGGTTACGAGAGTAGAGCCGTCATCGGGCGTGAGGATCCGTGATGGCGTCGTTGCTAATAGTCTATTACTGGAAGAGTATTTAAACGCTACTCAAATTCCCAAAAACAATCTAAGTACTCAAACGAGCGAATAGTCTATTAAGTCCCTATGTCCTAATTGATGCATTTCTATAGCGTTTCTTACAGCTTTCTCATTGATAGGGACGTGTTTTAGTGTTTCATTTATTGCTTTAATCCCTTCCGCTATTCTCTCGATCTCTTCCTTAGTGCCCCTTATTTTCT
>JAMOPC010000070.1 GCA_027064845.1 Desulfurococcales archaeon
GTGTATGATTGTTGACTAAATATATTTTAGTTAGACATGGTAAAATTATTGGGAGTTATGATAAATTCATTGAGGCTTTTAAGGACTTATTAGAACTTGGAGAAGGAGAAATCTATAGAGGAGAACTAATTCTTAGGCTAAGCGTTGATGAAGTACTCGAGTTGAAGAATATTATAGTTGGTAGTCCAGTGGAGCCGGTTGAAGCACCAGTTGTGAGGAAGACTAAGAAAATAGTTGTTCTCGATCAAATGTTTAAAGGATTTTACTCCGAGGTATTGTCGAAGAAACTAAAGAACATCATAGTATATGAAATAGTTGGGAGGGGTATTGATAAACCAGTAAGAGTAGATAATGTTATAAAATATCCTGCTGAGACAGATTATGATGTAGCTAAGCTTATCGAAGAACTAGTTTCTAAAGGATATAAAGTATACTTTTTCACAGGAGATAAGAAGCTATATTCTCATGTCGCAATGATACAAGGTGTTAAAGCCTATTATATGCCTCCAAGCGAATATCCTAGTAAAGAAGTACTTGTTGATGAAATGCTGAAAATAGTTATGGAAGCGTAGTTTTTATAATTCGTTAATTGTTTTGGAAGAGATACTTATTTTTTACTTTTACCAATAATTAAATTAGTTAGTACTTGGAAGTTTTCAGAGTTTCCTGAGTTGATTTTATATGAGTATCTTGGAGGAGAAGAAAAAGACCAGAAGAAAAGATATTATTCATGCTGATGCTGTTAAAGAAATCCTAGATATGAGTATAAAGGATTTTATAAAGAAATATAGGCCGCCATCTACTTCATATGTAACTGTTAGGAGGGGGACAAAGCTTTATAATGTATTAAAAGCCCTGGCTACAGGACATCCCTCGATCATTATTATTATTGATGAAGAACGTAAACCAATAGGATACATCACAGATCACCATATACTTGCTACTTTTCAGAGAAGACCTAGACCCAGGAGTATTCTCGCGTCTTTTTCATTATCACAAATAAGCATCCCTATCGAGAAGTCTCTAGATATACCTGTAGAGGATTTAATGGAGAAGAGGCCTCCGACAATAAGGCTTGACCAGAAGATAAATGACCTTGTACGTATGATGAGAAGCCTTAATGTACCGGCAGTTATTTTAATTGATGAAAAGGGTATTATTAGAGGAGTTATTGATAGAAGGTTCTTGATAAAAACGATCTTGAATAGCTTATTAGGAGAACCATTTATGTTTTAAAACATTTTAAATAAATATTATCTATAAATAAGTTTTTCATGAAAACTTTCTCTTTAATTGTGTGAAAAATTATTTAACCCCATTATTGTATTAAATTATTTTTTGCTCCCCATTATGTGGGTATAAGGTATTTGTATAACTCTATAGTATGTATGTAAGGTGATTATATGGGTGAACATATAGAGTCAAGACATTTCAAGACAGAGATGATCGATGTAGATGTTGGTCGTTCACTTATCATAATGCATGAAAAAGATGCCCAAGAACTAGGACTTGGACCTACTTCTAAAGTTAAGCTAGCTAAGGGTGATCGTAGTAAGAGTGCAGCAGTTGCTATTACTAGGACAATGGTAGAGCCAGGCAAGATACTTGTGTCGAAAGATATTGTTTGGTACCTTAAATTATCCAAGGAAGACCTAGTAGGTGTTAGACCTTTCCCAGTACCACCTAGTTTCTACGTATTACAGAAGAGACTTCATGGTGAAAGAATTAGTCAAGACGAAATGTTCAAGTTGATTAAAGACATAGTTGATGGTGCATATGGAGAAGCAGAGATAGCGGCTTTCTTGACAAGTCAATTATACTATGAGCTCAGCGAGGACGAGTTACATTCTCTTATTAGAGCTATGGTTGAGACTGGTAGTAAGCTGGTATTCGAGGATACGGTTTATGACGAACATAGTATTGGAGGAGTTCCTGGGAACAGTAAGGTTGCACTAATAGCTGTTCCGACAATAGCTGCTGCTGGGTTACTCATACCCAAGACTAGTAGTAGAGCAATAACTAGTCCTGCTGGAACAGCTGATACTATGGAGGTGCTTGCACGTGTAGATCTAACGGCTGATGAGATCAAGGAAATAGCAAGGAGGGTAAGAGCAACCTTGGCATGGGGTGGTAGATTAAACTTAGCTCCAGCAGATGACATATTCGTTACTATTGAGAGGAAGATAAGTATTGATCCATGGCACCAAATGGTTGCAAGTATATTAGCCAAGAAAGCTGCGATGGGTGTTGATAATCTAGTGATCGATATACCTGTTGGCAGGAAAGCTAAGGTTAAGAAAGTTGAGGAAGCAGACCAGTTAGCAGGCATTTTCATTAGACAAGCAGCAAGGCTTGGTATGAGGATAAGAGTTGCATTAACATTTGGTGGACAACCTATAGGAGCAACAGCTGGCCCAGCCTTGGAGGCTAAAGAAGCTCTTGAAACGATGATCAATAAGAAGGGGAAGAAGAGCCTAGTAGATAAAGCACTAACTATAGCAGGACTTGTATTTGAGCTAAGTGGAAAAGTACCACCTGGGAGAGGATATGAGATAGCTAAAGAAATATTCACTAGTGGTAGAACATATGAAAAGTTTAAACAGATAATTGAAGCACAAGGAGGAGATCCTAGTGTCGAGCCGGACGATATACCTATTGGTAAGCACTCATACACTATAGAGTCACCAATAGAGGGTGCTGTAACATATATAGATAACGCGGCAATAACAACCATAGCAAGAGCTGCTGGTGCACCATTTGATAAGGGAGCAGGAGTATACCTTCACGCTAAAGTAGGTTATCGTGTTAATAAGGGAGACCCATTAATCACTATCTATAGTAACAGTGCTGTAAGGCTACAGGAAGCAATTAATCTAGCCTCGAAGTATACACCATTAATAGTAGAGGGTATGTTGCTTAAAATACTTCCATAAATCATTGTTATTTTTATCTCTACTCTTTTTCTCCCGATAAGTCGAACTCGATCTTTATCTTCTTAGGTTTAACAGTTGTCTCAATAAGACCTGTAACAAATCCTTCAAGCATACCAGCAATTATTCTGAGGGTCTTCCTATCAAGCTCAACTGGTTTTTCATCAACGAATATCTTGAGCGGATATGCAAATGGGCACTCATATGGCTGTAGTAGGCCATGCAGTATTTTCTCGGCAAGCTCAATCCATGACCCAACACCACAAACTTCCGGATCTCCGCTGAACTTAGAAGCTATTAGTCTCACAGCGTCCTTGTATATCTCGTTAGCTATCATTTCTGTCTCATCCATTAAGAAGGCGTTAAAACCTATACTTTTAGACTTCTCAACTATATCAAGATCATTGCTGACGATTATCCATAATCCTTTCTCTACCTTGATCAACTCATTGATCTCATCGGGATCATTTATTATAGCTATTGCTTTCCCAACATGAGACCCACTAAAACCTTCTGCAATGATCAGTGGATAATACTTCATAGCAATAACTATTTCTTTCAATCCAGTAAATGGTTCACGATAAATAACCGATAACTCAGGGCTAGATACGAAAACAGTTTCAGCACCAGCAAGCTTATATCTTCCAGGATCACTTAGTTCATCAAGGAGTTTTTCATGAGTTTGTTTAATCACTGCTAGTTTTACACCATTAGATGTAAGGTGTTTAACGATTTCTGTACCAAGACTTGTCTTGCCGACACCAGAAGCTAGCGCGATTATTCTATAAACAGGTGTTAAACCAACCATTTCTTCGATTTTTTCGACCAAGTCCATTACCCCATAAAACAGAATATTTTCATTAATACTATTATTTGCTATATAAGTTAAAAAGGATAAAGACACT
>JAMOPC010000071.1 GCA_027064845.1 Desulfurococcales archaeon
TTGAAAATACATATTTACCAACATAATTTTCATCCGTAACGACCCAGGGATCTATATTTTGATTTGCATCACCCTTAGTTAGAACAGCAAATGTTTTTTCATCTACTTTATACACTCTATGAACAATGATCTTATCTCCATATGTAAAGGCAATTATATCTCCCTTTGTGATCTCGTGATTATTTATGTCGATAAATACAAGATCTCCACGATTGATCGTAGGATTCATACTGTTACTGACAATAGCCAAACCTCGGAAACCTAATAAAAAGCTAATCATAAAAATGATCGATATGACAAGAACTATTTTACTCAATACTCTTAATATAGCGTGTGTAATTCTTCTAAATCTATTTATAAAAACAAATTCCGCATGTTGTCTAAAACTATTATTTGTTGTATTCAAATGATAAATCACGAGAAACTGTGTAAAAATAACAAATGCCTCTAGCATATACTTAATGGCCCCTGTAATATTCAATAAAATAGGTGAAAGTGAAAAAAGATATATATTAAGTAGAGACAACACTAATTGACTCTTAAAATCATAAAAATAACCAATTACTGTCAATACCAGACTATTAATGAATAAAACAATGAGCTCAGGAAGATAACTAAGACTAAAATTCATAAGCTTACTAAAGGTAAGTGTAAACAATGCTATAACAATGCTAATACTTATAATTCTTACTATCGAAGAATTTAATCCAATAAATTTATCCAAGAAAATTCTTCTTAAAACTTCTATTGCAGAAGTTTGTGTTATTTTATATATAAATATTATAATGTATTGAATATGGAGGACTATCATAATGTTAAATCCAAATCCTATCAAAAATCCTATGGAAATCCACAATATAAATGTTGTAAAAACAATAAAATATAGCTCTGACTTTATTTCTTCAGTATATTCTAACTTATTTGTAGAAATTCTATATAGTAAGAGAATAAATGAATAAATAATTAATGGAATCATGTATAAAGATAAACCATATAGAATATTTGAATTAATCAAAATTGTTGTAGCTGCTAGGAGAGCTCCTATTAAAAAATAAGTCTTTACCATTTTTGTTACGTCTCCATATATTATGATTAAATCATATTGCTTAATGTGTGAGATTATGAGAGATGTTTATAAAAAACATTTGAATTTGAACTAATAATGTTCTGATTAACTTATTGGGCCATTAGTGTATTCGTTCCATTGTACAACGTCTAGTCTAATATATAACACTAAATCTGTATTCTGAGGAGCTTCTTGTAATACGGTTAAGTCAAAACTGATATCGACTGATTGACAATGATGTAATTGTTTTCCAAAGTTATCTCCCCACCATATAAGTATATCTGCTTTTCCATCTCCACTCAGATCTACATACACTCCTTCTTGTGCTTGATTCTCATTTACTTCATAATAATAGGTTGAGTTAGTTCCATTACTTATAGTTAATCTCCATATCTTGAATGGAATTTCGCCATTATTATGTATCTTAAATGCTATGTGAGTATAGTACCATGGATATACGTTATGAAGTACTACTTTCATTGTATCTAAGTCTCCATCACCATCACTATCAATGAGTGTAACATTTGTACAACCAACATCTTTACCTAACTGAAAACCACCTGGTTCAGGAAGATAAGATGCATTCCAATCATTTCCACCATTGATTCCGTAACCTTGTTCAAGACCACAAGCATCCTTGTACGTTAAAGAACCATTAACGAACTCTACATCCAATTCAGACGTTGTTACATAAGTATTGACATTTAGTGTATCATACCACATTGCTAGAGTTACTATTGCTGATGCTGCTAGTGCTATTGCTAATATTCCAGCTATTATATATTTATAATTCATATCTTATACACCTACGAGTTACGCGAATTTGGATGAATTTCATTTAAAAACAATTTGATTAATCATGTTAAGTCTCAATGATCTTTGATTACCCTGATAGAACTTCGTTCCACTGTGCGAAGATTAATTCTAAGTCGAATGAATATGTTGTAGTTTCATTTGCTGCTTGTTTTACAATTACTTCTAATATGTATGTACCGTTTTCATTAGGCTCTATCTGGGTATCTGATGGTGTTATCAATCTAATATCCAAGGCTTCGTCGTCGATAGCGCTGCGGTTTGACCAAGTATAATTGAGTAATTTAACTGGTATTGTTCCAATATTGTCTACTATCATTGTTATATTAACTGCGTAGCCTGGATATACATTGTCTAAAGTCACGTTTAGTTTGATTGTATTGTTTTCGTCGTCCTTGATTTCTGGGTTCACATAGCATTTAGCTACGTCTTTTCCTTCATCATTATGGAATCCAGGTGCTTGAGGATCTGGACCTGTATCTGAGCAATACCAATCGCTCCATTTTACCTTGACTTCTCCCGTATCAACATAAACGTTTACCTTTAATGTTTCACTCCACATTGCCATTGCTGTTCCAAATCCTACTAGTATTACTGCTAACATGATTATTCCGAATATTTTTCCTATGGCTTTCACGTTTTTACACCTTAGGTTAGAGGATAGATAGCATTTATTAATAACGTGAGGCAGGAATTGTTTGGAAAAGTAGTACCTAATCATTATCTATATATGTTTTTTAGATGAAACATATATATGCTAAATGTGTACCTAAAATACATTATAAATATTGTAAGAAAATAGTGCTGAGATACTAATAACCACGTATTAAGTAAGAAACTAAACATTATTTCATGTTTAGTTTATTAATGCAAAACAATACCTATTTTCATCTATACCTACTTTGTTGAATAGGTTCTTAATATGATTCATTACATGAGCACAATTATTTTCTCCATTACTCAACAATATTATACACCTATAATTAGTATCAAGAAGACTTAGCAATGCTTTTCCTATAGCAGAATCTAGTTCTCTACACTGATTATCAACCATGCTAGCGGCAGGTATGAGTACATAATCTTCCTTTTCACCCCTTAGAATGTCTAGATCATAGGTTAGACCTGATAATCCTCTTACTTCCTTACTAAAAACATCTATGAATCTATCATTTAGTATAGGAGACAGAACTGTATTTAAACGGCTTAATAATAATTTATTACCTTTAATATATCCCTGTCGATTACTTAATAGTATTTTTAGCTTCATAATAATACTCAGGATCTCGCGTCCATGCATTGTTAAAGTGTATGAACGTTGTTCTTCCTCAACGACTTCTATAGCTCTTATTTCTATAAGATATTTCAAGAACTTCTCTAAGCTTCTTGTATTGAGGTTCGATGCATATAATATATGTGTCTTCTTAGCATATCCCTCATTATGTATATATTTTAGAATTGCTTCTATAAGATCTATTTTCGATCTATGTGTACCGCGAGTGTTCACAATCTTTACAACTCATATTATTTAGTCTACTGTATGATTTATATAAACTTAAAACACATATTAATCCTTCTGTACAAAAGATACATAAAAACAAAACTATGTAAGATCACCACATGAACAAAATGCTTCATGAATTATGAAATGAAGCTCTTCCATACCTTCTCCTCTTTCTGCTGATACCATAACGGGTCTATAAGCACCTTTAGTTTTTAAAGCAATAGATACGAGTTCTGGCACAACCTCAGAGATCAAACCCTCACTAGAATAATTCTTAACAAGATAAAATAGATCCTCAGGCCTCTCAACTATGAGTTTGACGAGATCGATATTGCTCACGATATCTATTTTGTTAATAACGGGTACAACAGTTAATCCTGTCTTGGCTTGAGTTAATACACCTAGAAACCATAGAGTAACAGCATCAGA
>JAMOPC010000072.1 GCA_027064845.1 Desulfurococcales archaeon
ATGTATCAGAAACAAGGAAAGAAGTATTCTTATTAAAGAAGAAAACAGGGTCTTGGCCCGTAGAATACATGTATAAGAAAAAACTACTCGATAAAAATACTATTCTAGTGCATGCTAACTGGTTAACCAGCACTGAACTAGAATATGTTGCCGAGAAAAGATCATATATGGTTACATGCCCTCATACATCTATGCGGTTAGCAGAAGCAGGCTTCACACCAGTCTATGAGGCGTTAGAGAAAGGAATTATTCTAGGAATAGGAACCGATGGTAGTAGTGGTGATAGATATAATATCCTAGATGAAATGAAAGAACTTGTTTTACTCTATAGGCATAATTACTGGGACACAAGATTATCTATTAAATACGTTTATCCACGTCTAGTTCTAAACAATTATAAGATCATGGGGATTGAAGGAGGAATAATAAAACCCGGATACCCAGCTCACATAACCCTTCTAAGAATAGATCCTATTAAACATACACCATTAAAGAAAGATAATGTGCTAGCAAGATTGATTTTATCAAGCGAATTCTATGTAGATTACACTATTATAAACGGTATAATTAGGTACGATTCAAGTCTTTTTGAAGAATACATCGACAAGGTTAGGAATAGTCTTCAATATATCGAAAGAGTTGCTGATAAAATAGATTATGAGAAAGGTGTTGTAAAGTGAAAATCTCTCCGAGAAAATATTATTACCTCGGATTATTTGCTGTAATATTCACACTAGCTGCTTCACTACTTTCACTTTATGTCTACATAGTATACCATAGAAACGATTATTTATACTACTTTATATTCTGGCTCATAATATGTTTCATTGATATAATTGTCTGGAGAAAACCACCTAAACAAGAAGAAGAGAAGTCATTTCTTGAAGAAAATATCCCAGAAAATCCTTGATTTATCCATTACTGGAATAGTTTTCCTGGCTTCTTCAACAATTTCAGGCTTTATAGTCCATTCAATATATCCTGGTTTAAACCCCATATCTACTTCTCTAAAGCCATATGGGTTAAACACGCCGCTTCTACCAACATACAATTCTCCCGTATGATCAGATAATATAATATACATGGTGTTTTCATGACTCCTAGCTTTACCGAGAACATCTAGTACTTCTTCTTTCAAATGTCCCTTAACCCATCCAGAATGGACGAATACTCCGTAAGCATTATTTCTTGCATAGGTCCTAAATAGTTCTGGGAACCTGAGATCGAAGCATATGGCTACATAGAATAAGTACTTACCCAGGTAAATCCCCTTAGATAAAGAATTTCCGGGTATGAAGTAATCAGATTCTCTATATCCATAAGCATCGAATAAGTGGATTTTACTATAGACTTTATTAGTTCTCCCGCTTGGCTCTATTAATACACTAGTACTCTTAGTTTTTGGCTTTGTATCGGTTCTTTCTATTATATGGGCAAGAATATTTGTATCTAAAGAACTTGCTAGATCAGATAATCTTGCTATGAACGAACTATCTTCTAATGATTCTGACTTATTGTAAACCTCTAATGGTTTTAAACCTGCTAATATATTGATCATTGAGTATTCGGGCAGTAAAACAATATCTGCCTCTCTATAATGTTTCGATAAGATCTCTTTTACCTTTTCATAATTTCTTCGGGGATCAACTGTATATTCATCTTGTACAATACCAACTATTATTTCATCCAATTTAATAATACCACCAATTCCTAGTAAGCTCTATTACTACTAATTATTGTTTTTAAGCTGAGCCTAGACCTAATAGTTTTTTGATCTCATTTGTTGCATTCCTTGTCAATATCTCGTTGAGGTCGAATACTTCGATCTTAATATCTTTTATTACAAATTTATTGTCTTCAATCTCGTATTGGAGAATAATATTCACTACCGCGTCTTTAGGTACTTCGAATTTTTCAACAAGAATATTGTATATCTTTGCATTGATATCGCTTATTATGTTATTGATTTCTTTAGCATCTAGCTTTTTTTGCTTATAATAGTCTCTTAGTGCTGCATTCACAACTCTTCTAAGTTTTAGTGCATAACCACTCAATCTTATAGGACCAGTTCTAACTTCCGGCAACTCTTTTTACACCTAGTATATATTATTGATCAAGGATGGATTATAGTTTTTCGTCATCACATTAGCCTAGGTGAGAATCATTGTATAAGTATCCTAGATTAATAGATGTTAATGCAAAATCAAAAATCTTCAGAAACAAGGAGAAATTACTAATTATAGGTAGATGTCTCGAGATCGAGCATCCAGATATTATTGAGGAATTCGTGAAACAAGGATATAGTGTGCTCAGCGTTTGTCTTGAAGCGGAACATGTCAATATGGTGGGATTTAAGCTTGCCGGAATACTTGCTAGAGGGAACTACAAAGAAGTTTCTATATTAACAGTTGATGGTAGTATGCATTGCACACAACTACACTGGATGGTTGAAGAAGTTTTTAAGATTCTAGGAAGAAATAATATTATTCGTAGACACTTCGTAGTATACAAGGGAAAAGTTTTCGAAGTCTCACCTAGATCTGTAAAAATTAGCAGATACTTGTACAAAGTTAATAAGATTATTAGTGGAGGAACGGTATTTAATGAGCAAACCAAGAATAGATGATTTAGTTAAGGGATTAGACATAATTGCTAGGAGGTTTTTAGCGTATAAAAAACTAAGCAATGTGTATTGGGCTTCTTCAGGATTCTTGATAATATATGTTTTACTAGTATTTATTGATCAATTCATTAGCTTTAATGAAGCATATATATCGATTCTAGAATATCTTACTGGTTTTATTGGATCGACTAGTATAGTTATACTAACAGGTACGTTATTGAGCAGAATTAATAGCCATATAGAAATGAGCAAATTGTTTCACTCACAGCTAGGCGATATACTGAGGAATATTAGAGAAGAAGAATCAATTGAACTTGTTGAGAATATAAACATATTACTCGGAATAAGTCAATTCCCATTAGAATATGTTCCAGCCATACTTATACCAGCATATATTTCTCTACTCATTGACTTATACTGGCTCAAAATAGTATTTGTCATAATATTCATAGTGATCGATGTGCTAACTCTTTACATGGGTATATCGAAGTTTAATCTACACGTTGTTCTTGAGAACAAAATCTTTAATAATACTGTAAAACTAGTCGGATTAGATCTCGAGATACAATATAAAGGCTGTATATTTAATGTTCTCGAAGCGTTGCTATCCATAGCATCTCTGTCATTGTTTTTAGTGTATAAACTATATAAACTAGATAATCTCTTAAACAATCACATAGATCAACATAGGATATTTTATAGAGAGTTAAAAATCAAGATTCTGAGGAAAAAACAAACAGATAATACTATTTAGGATAGATTATTTCTCCAATATTTTCGGGTATCTTATACCCAGGAAGTCTTTTAATAAGCTCCTTCAGTATCGCCTTATTTTCTCTTAATATATATATGAATTGTCGAACAAGCTCTTTGTTTAGACTTGTTTTCTTAATCAAGAAGTCGTAGTTTTCCCATGTCAGAGGAATGAAGTCTAGATCATACATTTTTGCAGCAACCTCGACGCCTATACCTACATCAGCACGGCCATGCTTTACTGCTGCCGCTACTGCCGTATGAGTTTTTACCTCATAGGTGTATCCATTGATTTTCTTTACTAGTTCTTTGAAATCAATATTCTTCTTGAATGCTATTTGTTTAAGCATATAATCCAAGTATACTCTTATACCTGATCCTTTAGTCCTATTCACTATGACTACGTCTTCTCGCAGGAAATCCTCTATACTCT